>CAMWHW010000011.1 GCA_947174175.1 uncultured Clostridia bacterium
AACGGCGCGCTCGGAAAACCCACTCTCGCGCACCTATTCGAACTCGCTTAAAACGACCTATTTGCGCACGTAGAGATAGGAATCGGCAACGCCCGCAAAGCTGTCGGAAGCGGAATCTTCGTCCACCGCCGACGAGCGCACGGCGTACAGCTTTTTATCCGAGAGAAGGTTTTGTATATCCTTATCAAGCTGAGCTTTAAGAGAACCGTCCTTTTCCGCCCTTTCGAAATAGCTTGCGGGACAGACGAACAGCGGCGGCGTATTTTTTATGCCGAGCGAAAGCAGATTATAAGCTTTTCCTCCTATCTCGGTTATATCACGAACACGGTTTGTAAGAATCATATTATTTTTCAAGATACTCTATACTTCCGATTTTATTCGCTTTCAGTGCGGAATTCCAAAGCCCGTCGTTGGCAAATTGCAAACAGTAAAGCGGAGCCCCCTCAACCTCTTCTCCGAAAAGCTGCAAATACACGTCGTATTTGCCGTAATCTAAATTCAGTTTTGAGGAAAATCTCACTTCCGTTTCACCGCAAAAAACGCCAACTTCTTTTGCTACCGCAACGGCTCCGTTCTCGTCAGTGATAATAATCTTGGCACGTTTTTCCTTGTTCAGATTTCCGAAGCCGACGTTTTTCAGACTCAGTTCAATACTCAGCTTATCGAGTTTATCGGTATACAGAAAGGTTGAATTTTTTAGCACGAAACGATAGCCCATGTGATTCTGGATATAATCGAAGGCGGTCTTTCCGTAATACAATTCGTCCGTCCCGCAATCGCGCGTATAAAAACTCTTTTTCCATTTATCGATTACGTTGTTGTTCCATTCGATATTCAGATAGCTCAGATTGAGCTCGTTCATTTCGGGCAAACACGATTCTATATTATGAAGCGGACTGTCGGGTATCACCACCTCTCCGCCATACGGTAAGTGCGCCGTCTGTGCGCTTAAAAACGCAATATCCCGCTCCCTGTCCGCATAGGTGCCCAAATCGCTGTTCGAGCCCAGATACCCGTCGTTGAAAAGCCCGAGGCGGTAAGCCTTTTCCGTCGCGCCTATCGTATAATCTGCCGCCTTGTCCGCAGTTATTCCCAGATAATCGTAAATCATTTTCGGGGTTCTTACAAGCACGGGAATATTTTTGGCGTCACTCAAAAACTTATCGATTATAGGAGAAATATTTTGCGCGTTTGCAATAGCGCTGGAATGCATCTCGCCCCAGGGCCCGATTAACCCCACTTCAATAGCCGTGACCGTACTTTGGTAACTATTGATTATAGGGCACACTTGTCCGATATGCTGCAAAATGGTTTGCAGTTCGGGCTCCTTGTTCTTCGCGCCGCCGTACGAAGGGTCGTAAGCAAATCTTACCACGGCGTTTTTATCCTTCTCTTTCAAAAAACCGAGCAAGTCTTTTAACCCGTCCAAAGCCGCCTGGCTGAGAAGTTTATCTCCCTGCCCGTTCACAGCCGCCGAGAAAGCGCTGATATCGATACGTAAATGATAGAGTTGCGTTGCTTGACTTACGATATTGCGGTTGTACGATATCCCGCTTTCGGTGACCCTTACGTATATGGGGCGGTAAAAACCCTGATCGGGATTGTTGATTTTTTCGGTGCTCTCCGTATAGTTCAACTGCTGAACGTAGCTTTGCGGTTTCCCGTTCGTGCAGCACGGCAAAATGAAAGCGCACGCAAAAACGACGGCAACTGCAATCAATGCAAAAATTTTATTCTTAACTTTCATAGATTTTATATAACCAAATTGCTTAACACAAAACAAATGACAGCCCGCCGTTCACACGGTGGGCTGTTTGGAAAGTTCGTTAAAACCAGACAAGATTTACAAACTCGTCTGCGATGTCTAATTCTTCCTTAGAAAGCTTATCTACGTCGGCAAGCTTAATTGCAACAATTTTTCCCGTTCTGCTTTCATACACAACGTACAAAATATTTTCCGAAGTTTTGTTGCCTTCGGCGTCCGTATTGTAATAGTTTATCTTGTAAGCGGGCGTTTTTTCCATCTTGGTCACGGTTGCAGTTTCACCCGACGGCATAAAACGATGTAAAAGATTGTTGCCCTGACTCGTGTAGTTAAGCATATTTTCAAAATCAGATGCTTCAACGTTTAATAAAACGCCGGTACCGTACAGCATAAGCATCGTTGCTTTATTTTCATTACCGAATGCTACTTTTGTAAACCGTGTGCCGTTTTGTTGCAGCGACGTCACCGCCATATCTTCGGTTGTATGGTAAATATAACCCGAAGCGGTCTTTTTCGTCCATACCGCGGAATCGGGGTTGACGTTATAATAGTATGAGCTGCTGGATGACCTCCCGCCGTCATTGCAGGACACCGTTATACGGATAGTTTTATGTCCGTAACTTGACGAATCGAAACCGGTAACCGAACTGCCGTTCATCTGAGGCATCGTAAGAATTTTATCGAATCCGACTGTTTCTTCCGTATCGTCCTCATATTCAAGTTCCACTTTTATGTCGGATAAGTCCATCTCGTCATTAAGCTGATATTCCAATGCGGGGACTACTACTTTAAAGTTTTTAATTGCGTGTACGACGCTGTAATCAACTTTAACCTCACATTCTCCGCCATTTATTTTCGAGTCGGAAGCGTTACCGGATAATTTTACCGTCAGTTCTTTGCTTTCGGCTATTTCGCTTGCGTCATAGCCGCTGATTTCAAACCGCAGCATCGTATCCATGTAGTAGCTATCACCGCCGATATTGACAGATGCCGAACCTTGCGACCCGCTTCCCGAGTATGTCAAATCGAGCGTACCGTTAACCGTATTGCCGTCGTTTCTTTTAAGCGTAACGTCAAAAACGTATCTCAGCTCAGGCGGGTAGTTCACGATATCTTTGACTGCGCTGTTATCAACGTATACCCAGTCCTGATTATACTCACTGTCCGAAAGGGTAGCCGACACAAGCTCGTAAGAGTATTTCTTCCCGCAGGCGGCAAGCCCGAACGCACAAGTCAACGCGCATACGAGCGACAGAATAATAAGTACTACTTTCTTTTTCATAATGACCTCCCGATATTCACAAAGTAATAATTTCTATAAGTATATCATAAAGTTCATTTAATTTCAAGCGTGTGACGGCACAAAAGAACTTGTCACCGCATTTTGTAACTGTTCTGAGGAACCGTTCGATACCCGCCACACTCTTATAGCGCAAAAAAAGACCGCGCCCCCTACTTTACTTCGGTTGACGCGGGTTGATACGCCTGAATGCGTACCTGCCTAAATAGCCTGGTGGAGCTAAGGGGAGTCGAACCCCTGACCTTTTGAATGCCATTCAAACGCGCTACCAACTGCGCTATAACCCCGTATGTATGGTGGAGCAGCGGGGACTTGCACCCCGGTCTTACGTCGTTCGGACGCGCTTTCTACATACTTAGTTCACCTATTAATCTTTCCGTGCCGTACGCCGGTAAACGGGCAATACGGACGGGCAAACCGAAAATTTCTTTAACGGAGCGCGGTTACGCCGCCGTTAAAGTTCCGCCTGATTAAGCGCCGCAAACACTTCGGCGAAAGAAAGTGCCGCGGCGGACAGCTTGTAGTTAAGCTGCGCAAGCAAGGCTAGCCCTTGCAGGGAAAGCCATTACTTTTTCAGATTTGTTATCTGCGTTTAAATTTAAAGTTCCGTTTTTACAAAGCCGAGCCTTTGGTATGCTTACGTCGTCTCCCCGCCGCAATCGAAACTGAAACTGCCCCGAAAACGCGCAGAAACCAACTACTATTATATTATAACCGTACGCCGCGCAAAAAATCAAGCAAAACTACGCATTTGCGATAAAACGGTCGATTGTCCCCATCACCTCTTCGTCCTCTTCGGTTACCGCCTTCCAATCGAACGAGGCAAAATATTCTTTCGCTTCCTCTCTGCTTTCAAACTTATGCGCGCCCGTAAGCTCGGCAAGTTTTTCTTCCGCCGCAACGGTATTGTAAGGGTTGTGGCGCTTGTCCGCAAGCATTAAAACGCTGATATTTCCGCCCTTTGCAAGCTTTGCGGGACTGTGCTTTAAAGGCACCGCGCCGTCCTTTTCGCCGTGAATAAGCAAAGTCTTAACGCCGCTCTTTTCCAAAGCCTTGACCGCCTTGGTATTGCCCTTGGCGCCGAACTTGAAAAAGTTGATTACGCTCAGCCAGCCGCGCACGAACGGCGCGTACGAGCGCACCATTCCGCCCATTCCCTTCATTGAATCGCACACGCATTGCGCGGGTGAATTGAACCCCGACATAGCAACGACGCCGTCGGGCTTGACCGTTCCGCACGCCGCCGTGACCGAATACGCACCCCAGCTGTGACCGACCAAAATTACCTTTTTACCTTTCAGCCTTTCGTCCTTTCTTACCGCAATGTACGCGGCGATAACCGCCTCCGCGCCAGCGTAAAAGCCCTTTACGCCCTTACCCGCGGAGTTGTTGCACCCGTAAGCGTCAACGGCTAAAACGGCGTTGCCCTGCTTTGCAAAGTGCGCGATTTCGGTCATATAGCTGGCGCTGCCCGCACCGAAGCCGTGCTGAAAAATCACCACCCTTTCGCACTCCTGCACGGGCTTTACCGAATAGAGCGCCGCGGAAAGAATAATGCCGCTGTAATAGACGGGCACGCACTCCGTGGTAAGATTAAATTCTTCGGGCGTGAAATATCTGAATTCGGGGTTTTTATCCTGCCTGCTTCCGAACACGGCTTTGTGTATTAAAATTGCGGGAACGAGCGTAAGCACAACCGCAAACACCGCAACGACCGCAAGCGCAATCAATAAAATTACGTACCACTGCATATTTAAAATTTGCGGGGCGGCGTAAAGCGCCGCCCCGTATCCTCGTTAAATTAATTTTTATTAAACCATGTATCTGCCGTCAAGACGGGGAGCGGAATCCATCTCCTTCTTCTGCCCCTCGTAGCCCTTCTTGCCGAGCAGCGCAAAGGTTGCCTTTTTGCCGTTTTCAACGCCGGGCTGGTTGAAGGTGTTTATGTTGAGCATTGCGCCCGCATACGCCGTCTGCAATTCGAGCATGAACATAAGCTGACCGAGCGTGAACGCGTTGATTTCGGGCATATGTATGGTGTAATTCATTCTGCCCGCCCTCATCAGCGCGTAAGCGGTAGCCTTGTTTTCCGCCTGAATAAGCTCCTGCATAGTGTGTCCGCCAAGGAAGCCCACGTCGGGAATATCCTCGCAGCCGTGGGGTATGGGCATCGTGCACGAATACTTGCCCACGGAAATAAAGGTAATAACCTTGTCGTAAGGTCCTTCGATATACAGCTGAACCTGCGAGTGTTGGTCGGTTACGCCCAGGCTCTTGACGGGCGTCGTACCCGCGTTGACCGTATTGCCGTCGTAGTCCACCGCCTTGCCGAGCGATTCCGCCCACAGCTGGCAATACCAGTCGGCAATGAGTTTCAGATTATCCGAATAGGGCATAAGAACGTGAATGTTTCTGCCCTCGTTCATGGTAAGGTACATAAGCGTCGCGCACGCAAGTGCGGGGTTGCTGTTGATAGTGGGTTTGGAGCAAACGCTGTCCATATAAGCCGCACCTGCAAGCAGACCCTTTATATCGATACCGAGAACCGCCGCGGGCAGAAGTCCCACGGGGCACAGCTCGGAAAATCTTCCGCCTACGCCGTCGGGCAGGATATACTTTTTAACCTTGCCGCCGAGTGCGTTGTCAATCTTGATAAGGTTGCCGCGGCACGCGTCGGTCGTGAATATCATATTTTCGGCAAGGTCCACGCCCGCCTTCTTTAAAATGTCGGAAATGATGAGGTACTGGGTCATCGTTTCGCTGGTTGCGCCCGACTTGGAAATTACGTTAAAGCACGTCTTTTCGGGTTCGATAACGTCCAAAAGCGCCTGCATTCTTACGGGGTCTACGTTGTCCTCCACGTAGAACTTGGGACCCTTGCGCTTGCCGTTGGGCAGCTCGTTATAATGCAGATGGCACAGCGCGTTGTAAACCATGCTGGGACCGAGCGCACTGCCGCCGATGCCGAGCACGACGAAGTATTTGAACTTCTTTCTTATTTCCTTTGCGGTTGCAATAATATCCGCAACTATATCGTCCTGGTTGTAGGGCAGTTCGGTCCAGCCCATATAAAGCTCGTCCTTGCCGCGGTTTTCCTTGACGTAGTTAAACGCCGCCTCCGCCTTGGGCTTTAAATCTTTAAGCTGGGAATCCTTTATGCCCTTCTCTCCGAGAGATTTGGACATCATATAATTATAGTCCACCGTCACGCGCATGGAATTGCGCCAATCTTTGGTTTTATAAGCCATTTTTAATTATTTTCCTCCAAAACTTATGCATTTTTGCAAATCATTGCCTATTTATTATATAACAACAATATTGTATAGTCAATAGCGAAAATGAAAAATTTTACCAAAAAGTTAGCCCCGCGGCGTACCGCCGCGGGGCGTAATTTCATTTACTCGCCTTTTTCGTCGTCAACAGGCTCGATATCGGTTATGGGATCTGCGGGCGTATAGAAGCCTCCCACGTCGAAAACCCTTCCGTCGTCAACGGGCATGGGCGCCACGAAATTGCGCACGATAGTCCTGCCCGAGGGCGCCGCCGAGCGGTCCGCGGTCTGCGCGGCCTTTTTGGTCGTGTCTATCTTCGTGGTAGTCACCGTAGTCATAACTGCGTCGGGAGGAACCTGCGCCGCAACGGGAACGGTCTCCTCCTTTTTGGCTTGCTCGGCTTTGGGCGTCTCCAACATCTGACCGCCAAGCACGGTTCTCAGCGCAATAGTCAGCGCCTCCGCAAGCGTGTCGACGGGCATATTCGCAACCTGGTCTGCGCGCTTTGCATAGGTCATCTCGTTGCGCATTGCGCTAACCTCGCTGCGCAGCTGTGCAATTTCGTTAGCCGCAATGGCCTTGGAGTTCTGGTCGACCTTAATCGCCAGGAATTCGGCTTTAAGCTCGGCTTTGAGTTCGGCTATCTCGCTCGAACTTGCTCCGCCCGCCGCAACGGGTACGGACTGCGCCTGAGGCATTGACTGCTGCATAGGCATCTGCCCGCCCATCTGGGGCATTTGAGGCATCATTTGCGGCATCATCATCTGAGGCATAGCCTGTTGCTGAGAAAGCCTTGTCATACGCTCCTCGCGCTCCAAACGGCGCTCCTCCTGCTCGCGCTTCTTTTCTTCCTTTTCTTCCAGCCTGCGCTGTTCGGCAAGCTCTTCCTTCTTGCGCTTTCTCTTCTTCGCACCTACTATTATGCAGATAAGAATTATGAGGAACAACAGCACCGCCGCGGCGATTACCAGCCACAGCCAGTTTGCTTTTGCAAAGTTTTTGATATTATTCCACACTGCCGCAATTCCCGTTGCGGGAGGCTCAGGCACAGTGAATTCGTGCGGCTCGCTTAAAAGCTGTTCAGTTTCCTCGTCCGCCACAAAGTTTTCATTGACAATTCTGGCGACCACGGTATAGGTATTACCCACAACTAATTCCGTTACCTCTTCGCCGTTCTCGTCGTAGTAAGTATATGCCACAACGTCATCAAAGCTTCCGCTATAACTCTCGCACGAAAGATTGAGCGTGCCCTGCTTGTTCCAGCTTCCCTTTAAAGTTGCGGGCGAAATAGTCCACGTCGTGCTCAGAGTCGCTCCGTTGATTATAATATCCGCAACGCCGTCGTACAGCGCATATTTTAAAGGGCTCTTTACAAGCGAGGAGCTATCCCATTCGTATTTGTCGAAATATTCGTCTTTAATTTTTAAAGTAATCACGTAGGTGTCGGCGTCCTTGCCTATGTTTCCCGTCGCCTGCACGAAGCTTAAATACTTGCTCCATCCGCTCAGGACGTTGATGTCTTCGCCCGTGTAGACCATTCCGCTCAAATCGGGCAGCGGCAGTTTGGTTTTCACAATTATTATCGGCTCTTCGGGAATTTCAACGTCAAAGTAATCACGCTTAACGGAGTCGTTTAACTTAACCGTAATAGTGATTGTCTTGCCCATTTCAAGCTTGCCATCAAGAGTATAATCGTCTGCGGTAATTTCGTCATAGGGCGTGCCGTCGTTATTCGTGCCCGTAACGGACAGGAATCTCTTAAAGAACTCGTTTATATCAGTCGAGGCAGTAATTTCGTCCTTATATAACTCGTACTCGTCGTAATTGAAATTTGCCGTAATTTCGTCAAGCTCGACGGCTTTAACGTCGTTGAGCGTAAACTCCGTAACGAACGGCTCGCTGATACCCGTAACCCAATAGGTCACGGTAATCGTGTTTGCGCCCACTTCCAGCGCGGCGTTTTCGTCGCCGTCAATTGAAAGTACGCAACCCGAAATTCCGCTGCTATAAGGTGTGCCGTCATTATTCTTGCCCGTAACTACAAGCCACTCGGCATTATTCAAATCGGCTAATCTGGTTGAAGTGAAAATATCTCTGTCGGCATAAAATTCCGCCGAAATCTCCGCAAGCACGCACGCGGTAACGCTCACCTCAAACGTGTCTGTTATGCTATCGGTGTACTTAACGGTAACCGTGCAGTTGCCCGCAGGCAACTTGCCGCTCGCAGTGTTCAGAGTGTATTCTTCGGGATAAACGTCTACCGTTTCGCCGTTGTTCAGCGTGCCCGTAACCGTGATATATTTCCTTAAATCGTCCAGCTTCCACGAGTCGTAAACAGTTACGGTAGGTTCGCCATCTTCGTTCGTGGGAAGAGTAAAGGTTGCCGAAATCGAAGTTATCTCCGCATCGTGTACGCTCAGCGTATAGGAACCCGTCGCCGTGTTATAGTTTCTAGTATCGTCAGGGGTAAAAGTATATTCGTAATTATTATTACCCGAAATCAACTTTTCCGCCGTCCAGGCATAAGTGCCGTCGGTTGCTTTGGCGTTTGAAGCTTTTTTAATTATATTTATTTCAGACAGCAAGCCGCCCGCAATCAACCCCGTTGAATTAGTTACAATCGGATCAAGCACGGGGTCCGCCTTATTGATAACGTACTCAAACCCCATACTGTCGGCAAGCCTGAAATCCACGTCCGAGTTGGGCGCAATCGAAACAACCACCGTATACGTGCCAGCATTCTTCGGCGCGTTGGTTGAACCTTCGCCGTCGTACTCCCCGTCCCCTTCCGACTTGTAGACGACCCGAATAAAAATATCTTTGCCGGGGGTAAGAGAATTTCCGGTTTGGTCGACTACCTTTATCTCGGCGGCGTGCGGTGTGTCGTCATATACGTTAGTACCCGAATTCGTAACCGATACGACTACTATCGTTCTTCCGTCGCTTGTGTCGAAATGATAATAAGCCGCTCCGTTAAAATTGTAATTCTTTTTCACGTCGTCGCTTATTTCAACGACTGCGTAATATTCCTGCTCCTTAACAATTTCCGAAATATCAACGGGTGAACCGCTCACCGTGACCGCGCCGCCGGTAATCGTGCACTCGCTTGCCTTATAATATTTCACTCCTCCTACAAGTTGTTGTACCTCGTAAGTCACGTCCAAAGAAGGCAACATAAAGTAGCCGTCTTCAACGCTTGTCTGTTGCGTGGTCCACTTTAATTGTAAGGTCTTTTTTTCGATTTCGAAGCTAGCGTTTTGGGCTTCCGCAGTCCCGACGTCCGACCAAACGTAATTTTTATTCTTTAAACCGAAACTGACAGTGTATTCGCCGGCGTTAGTCGCTTTAAACTGTTTTGTCGCGTCGTTCCATAATGCCCCGTCGGATACCGTGGCTGTCATTAATTCACTGTCGAAACCCGTCACGTTGAACGTGCAACCGCTTGTGTTGTAGGTCTGCTTGGCGTTGCTTACTGCGGGAACTGCAATCTGTAAAGGGTTTATTTTAACCTCAACCTCGCAGGTTTCCGACTTATCTCCGCCATCCCACTCGTCCGCGTCGTCCTCGCCTGTCGGGCGTTTAAAGGTTAAGGTATAAGTTCCCGCGTCTTTCAACGTCAGGGTATTGCCCGAAACGGGATTCGTTCCCGTCGAGGTGGAAGGGTCGTATACCGTCGTTTCAGTGCCGTCTATTTCGGTGCGTTTTACTTTCGCAAGCGTAATGCCTGTGTCTGCAAAATTTTCAATAGTGAAATTTTGGTTTTCGCCGTTATAGGTCAGAGTATTGGGTTCGGCAACGGTAGGCTTATTTAAACCAAATGATTTTACAAAATTAACCGTACCTGATATCGTGGCATATCCGTTATGTACATAAGCAGAAGCTGTACTGCCGTACGCACCGCCAATAAACACACCGAAATACGTATAAAAATCTTTGGCAGCACCTTCGTTAGTATAGGTTGCAGTATAAGTACCTGATTTCCTATTATAGTCAATTTTTTGCGCTTGCACGTGAAGGCGTTCACTACCACCTGATATATAGCCCGTTTGATTACCGCCACTGTTTACATAACCGAATATAAGAGAACTTGATCTATCGGTATTACCGAAGTAATAAAAATCCGTCCAGGAGTAACCGCTACCGCCGACAGACTGATTTATATATGTATTAACTGAATAATCTACCGTATATTCGGAATGGGCGGGTATAGTTATCTTTGCTGTAATTTGTATATAATGGGATACGAGATTTTTTTTCCCGTTTATTTTTTTTGCCGCTTCTGCTGTAACCGTATCCGTTTTCTCGTCATAATTAAACGAACACATGCCGTAAGTAGAATTTATCGTCGTCGACCAATACGAAGAGCCATATGATATTTCCTTTCCATATCCGGTGTTAGTTCCCGTGTTTTCATAATATTGACGACTCTTAGACGACCAGCTAATCTTAGGAGTAGCCGCCGCATTTGCCGTTACCTTGTTATCTAATTTTAAAAATGAAAAAACTGCGCTGCATAATAATGCAACACAGAATACGGGCGTGAGTATATAAAGCAACGCGCGCTTTACGCCTTGCTTATTTCTTAAAAGT
>CAMWHW010000012.1 GCA_947174175.1 uncultured Clostridia bacterium
ACGAGATTCGAACCCGCGACATTCACCTTGGCAAGGTGACGCTCTACCACTGAGCCACTCCCGCATAATATTCTTCCGCACTGTTTCTGGTGGGAGCTACAGGGCTCGAACCTGTGACCCACTGCTTGTAGGGCAGTTGCTCTCCCAACTGAGCTAAGCTCCCGAATGCTTTAATACTATAACAAATCATAAAACAAAACGCAAGCAATTTTTCAGTAAAATTACAAAATTTTTTTAATTTGGTTTTGCCTTGTGTAGCTCGTTGCCTGACACCGCAATATATAGTATATGAGCGGGAATTATCGGCAATTCGCGGGAATTTTGCTCATTGTTAAAAATTGCGAATATGAATTTTCTATGCGCTACAATTTTTGAGCGGCGCAAAAAATATTTGCGCTATACTATTATATGAGCGCATCACCGCTTTGCGCTACACTTTACGGTTAGCGCACAAAAATTACAAGCTAACCGTTTACCTGCTTTAAAACTGCGTCGGCGCCCGCTTTAAGGCGTGCGCTCTGCAAAGCGTCAATTATAAAGGTTGCTATGCCTTCCGATATAATTTCAGCCATTTTATATACCATATTTAGTCTTGTGGACGAAAAGAGCGAATAATTAAAGAGCGATTTTTCCGCCACTATTCCCATTACGGAAACGTCCCCTACCTTTGCCAGGCGCTTGTTTGCGCCGCTCCCCGGCTTTAAGGCACGTTTAGCCACTTTGATAAGACCTATGTCTCCCGCCGTTCCGACCGCTGCGTCTATCGCAATTACCGTGCTGTCGGGATGGGTATTCTGAATAAATTGATTAGTGTACTTTATCTCATGCGCCGTTATCGGCTTGGAAAGCGTGCCGTAAACGTACACGTTGAGTCCTTTAAGCTTTTCTTTGAGCTTGGTTCCCGTTACGGGACCGAGCGAATCACCGACCGAAAGGTCACTGCCTATGCACACGATAACGGGAGCGCCGTTGATTTCGGGTAAAATTTTCTTTAATGCCAGCACTTCGCCGCTGGGCGCAAGCGAATTGTAAACGTTGAACGAGTATTCCATTATACCACCTTGAATTTTTAATACCTTTCCTTTATTGCCAGATTCGCCTGCTAATATTCAATGGATGAGGTTTACAGCATTTTTTCTATATTATTATGTAATAAATGCGCATACTGTTAATCGTAGAGCATTTTCACACCTGATTTTGCCACGCGCTTACCGTTTTCGGATACGCAGAATTTACCCGACGCAACGGTTGAATTGTGTATAACTTTTCATTGATGACGCATTTTATCAACAACGTTATTGACATTTACACATTGATGTTGATAAATTAGCTAAAATTTGAGCGGTTACCGTTTCACGTGAAACATTAAAAAGTTCAAAAAATTTGGTTGAAAGTTTCACATGAAACATTTTTAAATAAAATTTTGCGGTAGCGCCAAACAAATTTTATAATAAATATGCTATTATTAACACCAATCTAAGACAAAGAAAAGTGATAAACAAAGGTGAATACAAGGTGAAAAATAAATAAAATTTACAAAAATACACCGCATATTAGCGCAAAACACTTGAAATGCGTTTAACCGTGTGGTAAAATACTAAACGTAGCAAATTATGGTAGTCTATACCATATTATATAAATATATGGCGCGAGGATAAATTCAAGCGCGCAAACGAGGTATAAATTGAACAAAAAAAGCAGAGTAATCTTAATCGTAGTAATAGTGCTGCTCGCCGTTGCCGCGGGTCTGGTACTATACTTCACAATGAGAAACGGCGGCGCGGAACAAATCGATTTCGATAAGTTCGTTGAGTACGTAGAGAACGGCAAATACAGCGCAAGCACCGAAGCAATAAACGGAGCGGAGAAAAAAGTAGGCGATACTACTTATCCCGTTTATGAGGCGCAGTACGTTGTTAACGGTGAAACCGAAACGGACGAGAGCTACGGCTTCGTTGAGGGAAAACTACAAAAAAAGGGAACGGACAAAGACGGCAACACCGTTTGGGAAGACGCCGTGGTAATTAAAGCCGTGAACTTTTCCGAATACAAGATGTTCGGCGAAGTTGAAGTGGTCAGGAACGGCAAGACCAGCATGGTTTCGAAGTACTATGCAATCGGCCCTTCCTTCTACTCTTCGCCCGTTGAGGACAGCGTGCTGTTCAGGTGGATGGACCTGGGTGTTTCGGTAACCTACCACGACCCCAACGCGGGCAGCATATGGTCGTCGATATTCCCCATAGCTGGAATCATACTCGTCTGCATAGTGTTCTGGCTGATTATGCGCTCCACGATGGGCGGCGGCGGAAAGGCGATGAGTTTTGCCAAAACCAAGGCACGCGTTTCAACCAATATTAAGGTGCGCTTCACAGACGTTGCGGGTGCGGAAGAAGAAAAGGTTGAACTTGCGGAAATTGTCGAATTTTTGAAACAGCCCAAAAAGTTCTCCGATCTGGGTGCGCGTATTCCCAAGGGCGTGCTGCTGGTAGGCCCTCCCGGAACGGGTAAAACGCTGTTTGCAAAGGCGGTAGCGGGAGAAGCCGGCGTTCCCTTCTTCTCGGTATCGGGTTCCGACTTCGTAGAAATGTACGTCGGCGTAGGTGCCTCGCGTGTGCGTGACTTATTTGACGTAGCAAAGAAAAATCAGCCCTGCATTATATTCATTGACGAAATAGACGCAGTAGGTCGTCACCGCGGCGCAGGTCTGGGCGGCGGCAACGACGAAAGGGAGCAGACCCTCAACCAGATTCTCGTTCAGATGGACGGTTTCGAAAACAACGAGGGCGTTATCGTAATGGCGGCGACCAACCGTTCGGATATTCTCGACCCCGCTCTTACAAGACCGGGCAGATTTGACAGACAGGTATTCGTCAATCTTCCCGACGTCAAGGGCAGAGAACAGATATTAAAGGTACACGCGCGTAATAAACCCCTTGCGGCGGACGTCAACTTGAAGGCGGTTGCAAGGCTTTCGGCAGGCTTCTCCGGTGCAGACCTGCAAAACCTCTTGAACGAGGCGGCGATTCTGGCTGCGAGAGCCAACAAGCAGTTTATAGGCAACGCCGAGCTGTACGAAGCGTTTGATAAGGTTGCTATGGGTCCCGCGAAGAAGAGCAAAGTCGTAACCGAGCCCGAGAAGAGACTGACGGCATTCCACGAAGCAGGTCACTGCATACTAGCTAAGCTGTGCCCCAACTGCGACCCCGTACACGAAGTTACGATTATCCCCCGCGGAAACGCCGGCGGCTTTACGATGATGAGGCCCGAGAGCGACAGAGGGTATTATTCCAGAAATTATATGCTTGACGATATCTGCATGGCACTCGGCGGAAGAGTGGCGGAAGAGCTTGTTATTAAGGATATTTCCTCGGGCGCTTCGGGCGATATTAAGCAGGCAACCAAGTTTGCACGCCTTATGGTAACAGAACTGGGAATGAGTGAAAAGCTTGGACTTATCAGTTACAGCGACGATTCGCAGCCCGTGTTCCTGGGCAAGGATATGGCAACGCACAGCAGCTATTCCGAAGAAACGGCTAAAATGATTGACAGCGAAGTGCGTGAAATAGTTCAGACTCAGCACGAACGCGCACGCAAGCTTTTAAGCGAAAACAAGAGTATTCTTGAAAATATGGCACGCGTGCTTATCGAAAAGGAAACAATATACACCGAGGAAGTCGACCTTCTGATGGAAGGCAAGGACTACAAGGAAGTACTTGCTTATATGGAAGAGCACGAAGGTCAGCACACCGAAACGACGTTCAAGAGGTATACGGCGGAAGACGATACCAAAAAGAACGAAGACTGATATTATATCCGTCCGCACCGCAGTTCGGTGCGGACGGACGAAATAAAAGTTTCACGGGAAACATTTACAAGGTAAGGCAGAGAGAATTATGGGAAAGGTCATTTCGTTTACAAACAAGAAGGGCGGCGTGGGTAAGACTACGACCGTAACAAACATGGCGGCGTACTGCGCCGACTACGGCAAGAAGGTTCTGCTCATCGACCTGGACAGCCAAGGTAACGCCACTACGGGTTTGGGATTTTCGAAGAGCGCATTGAAAAAATCGGTGTACGGCGTGCTTATCGAGGACGAAAAGGTTTCGCAAAACATTTTACCGACTACGGTGCCGCTTTTAGACATACTGCCCGCAAACGTCGACTTGACGGGGGCGGAGGTCGACCTGGTGTACAAGCGTGACAGAGAGCAGATTCTGAAAAACGCTTTGAAGGAAGTCAAAGACAATTACGATTACATATTTATAGACTGTCCGCCGTCGCTCGGGCTGCTGACCATAAACGCCTGGGTTGCTTCGGACTCGGTCATCATTCCCCTGCAATCGGAATATTTCGCGATGGAGGGCGTCAGCCAGCTGATGAACACGATCGCCCTTGTCAAGCAACACCTTAACCCCAGTCTGTTTATAGAGGGGGTCGTAATTACGATGTACGACGGCAGAGCTCTTATTTCCAGGCAGATTGCGGCGGAAATCAAAAAATTCTTTAAGAACAAGCTTTTCGAAATTATTATACCGCGCAACGTAAGGCTTTCCGAGGCACCCAGTCACGGAAAACCCATACTGTTATACGACCCCAAATGCGTAGGCGCAAGGGCTTACAGAGCGTTGACGGAAGAATTTTTATCTAAACAGAGATAAACCAACCAAGGAGAGAGATCATGGCAAAGAGAGAGGAGAGAGGACTGGGCAAGTCCTTTGAAGATTTATTATCGGACACGGGCGACGCGTTTACGCAGGCTTACGACGGCGGCAGACGCGAAGTGTTTACATACACCGAAGAGGAGAGAAAGAACGCGGAGGAGATGCCGCTTTCCAAAATCTATCCCAACCCCAACCAGCCCCGTAAGAACTTTGACGAGCAGGCGTTGAGAGAGCTTGCCGACTCGATTAAAAAGCACGGCGTAATTATGCCTATCGTCGTCAACGACGACCACAACGGCAGATATATGATTATCGCGGGCGAGCGAAGATACCGCGCGACAAAGCTTGCAGGGCTCCCCACGATACCCGTTATTATAAGGAATTATTCCGAGAGGGAGATTAAGGAAATTTCCCTTATCGAAAACTTGCAGCGTGAGGACCTGAACCCCATTGAAGCGGCGGCGGCAATGAAACAGCTGATGGTTGATTACAAGCTGACCCAGGACGAGCTTGCGGAAAGAATCGGCAAGTCGCGCCCGGCAATTGCCAACACGCTAAGACTGCTGTCGCTGACTCCCGACGTTATGCAGATGGTAGCGGAGGGAAAGCTTTCGGCAGGTCACGCAAGAACGCTGGTGCCGCTCGCTTCCGAGGATCAGATAACCTTTGCGTCCGACGCGTTGAAGAGCGGTATGTCCGTGCGCGAGCTTGAAAAGAAGGTGCGCGCCTACAATATGTCGCCCGAACTTCTGGAAGAAAAGAAGAAGAAAAAGCGTGCGCTTGCCTCGATTGAGCTGAAAAACCTGGTTGAAAGAATGAGGTTTGCGTTCCGCACCAAGGTCAGCCTTATCGGCAGCGACCAGAAGGGCAGAATTTATATCGATTATTATTCGCGCGACGATCTTGACCGCATTTCCGAAATTCTGGACATCATCGACAAGCAGTAATGTGTCGTCACAGCCAAGTCCTTTAATTGCCTTATTGCAGTCGGCTTAGTCGCAACAAAACCGAAAACTTATCAACAAAAGCCGCCGTTTGGCGGCTTTATTTTTGCACTTTGCGCGGGCGAAAAGAGGGGGTAACGCAAAAAGAATTGCACAATTCTATCAACAACGGTGCATAAGTCGTTTGTCGATAAAAAGCAGGGGGCGCGGACGATTTTTCGACGGTAAAAACGTAATAAAAACAATTGCGCCCTGCGGAAATTCCGCAGGGCGCATAATTTATCCTATCGTTTACTTACATTAGGGCTCTGCCCTGGGCAGTGCCGATAATGGTAAGAACTTCGATTTCTTCACCAGTTGCCGCGTCGACGTAAACGTAGTATTCGTTGTTGTCAAGCGTGCCGACGAACTCGTAGCAAAGTACTTCTTCACCGTCGAAAGGAATGAGCGCGGTGCGCGAAGACTTAATCTCCATATTGCCGTTCACGCTCGCCTTAGCCTGCGCCTCGCTGATGGAGGGCTTTGCAAGGCTTCTTTCGCCGTGGTTGAGAACGTAGCTCAGACCTTCCATACCGGTTACGATGCCGCGCTCCTCGCAAACCTTGACCTTAATGAGGTCGGGATAGAGAATCGTGCCGCCCTGTACGGGTGCAAAGTTGAGGTTGCACGTCGTGCCGTTTTCGCTCGTCCAGACTGCCTTTAAACCGGTAAGTTTAAGGGAGGAGAGGAAGTCCTCAGCAATCGCAACGCATCTGTCAACCGAGAAATTCTTGTCGCTGCAATCTTTATAACTGTCAAAAGCAACTACTTTTCCGCCGAGCTTGGAAAGCTGTACGAACATTTCGCCGTCAGGGGTGGTCAGGCTTACGTTGTAAAGGGTCAACGCTTCGCCGGTTGCCTCGCCCGTGCACTTTACTTCGGATACCTTATAGTCCTTAAAGTATTCCTTTGCAAGCTTTTCGGCGGTCTGTGCGGTTATTTCCTTCTGACCTTTCAAAGCCTTGGGATTGGTCTTTTTAACGCTGTCGGAGAAGGGGCCGTCGTGAATACCCTTGGGGGTTTCGAACGTGTTGTTCTGAATTACGGAGAAGCCGTCGCCGATATTGCTGGACTTGCCGCGCATAGCCTGCATAAGGTCCTTACCGTCGCAGGTGGAAACGAGGGTGTTAAGCTCTTCCTTAATCTTGGCGTTGGTTTCGTACATATACTGCAAGGACTGCTTCTGCGAAGCGGTTAGCTCGCCGCCGTTTGCAACGGTGTAAAGCATCTGCTTTGCGCTGTCGCCCATCTTGTTGATGAAGGACGACATCTGTTCGGTCATCTGCATATCGAGGGGGAATCTTTCAAGAATGGTTTCCGCAGTTTCGCTTTCGATAGCAATGTCGGAAAGAACGCGCACTCTGTCGCTTGCGGAGGAGGAAGCCTTCGCTCTGGACAGGTCGGCGTCAAGGTTGTCGATTACCGAATTGAGCTCGTAGAGGGATTCGGTGTAGCCCGAAGCCATATCCGCCTGCATGTTGTCCATAGTCAGCCAGCCGAAGGTTACCACCGTGCCGAGAGCAAGGGTGGTTACGCCCAGGGAAATTACGGCTGCAAGCCAGCCGCCGAAGCCGGGTGCGTGTCTCTTTTCGTTGCGCTCCGCACGCTTTTCGGCGCGGACTTTAAGCGCGTGCTCTCTCTTGGCCTTTTTCTCTGCAAGGTAAGCCTGGCGCTTTGCCTTCTTTTCCGCAAGTCTTGCCTTTCTTTCGCTTTCGATTCTCTTGCGGCGCGCCTGCTTGCTCTCGTTCTTAATCATATCTCTGCGCTCTTTGCGCTTTTCTCTTCTCTCCGCACGCTTTTCCTTTAAGGCGGCAATGCGTTCGAGTTTCTTTTCCTTGTGCGCGAGCTTTCTTTCAAGGCGAGCCTGCTTCTTTTCAGCGGCAAGCTTTGCTCTTGCAATGCGCTTTTCCTCGCGCTGCTTCATTTTCAGCGCTTTATTTTCGCTGATTTGACGCACCTTTTTTGCCTTGCGGACCTTTGCGTCCTTGTTATGCTTTTGCGCCTTTACTTTTTTAACGTTCTTTTTGTCGTTCTTTTTGGCAGTTTTAGTCTGTTCTACGCTGTTTTTAACCGTTTTCTTGTGCTTTTCCTGAGTATTCTTTTCCGTCTTTGCGGAAGCGTTTCCCTTGCGGGTCAGCTTTTCGGCTTTTTCTGCGCCGCTTGAAAGGTTCTTCTTTTTCTCAGCCATTTTTTACCTCCTTAAATTGCAAAGACGTGTTTACCGATGGTGGTAACAGTCTTTCTGCCGAATATCCAAGAGCTGGTTGCAACCGCGGGGTTGTAGTAATAGATACAACCATAAGTGGGGTCCCAGCCGTTCATGGCGTCGCTTGCGGCGTTCATAGCCGTCTTGTCGGGCTCTAAGTTAATCTGACCGTCGGAAACGGCGGTGAACGCGTGCCTCTGATAGATTACGCCCGCAATCGAGTTGGGGAATGCGGAGGACGCAACTCTGTTTAAGATAACCGCGCCTACCGCAACCTGACCGGTGTAGCTCTCTCCGCGCGCCTCGGCGTAGATGCACTTCGCAAGAAGATACAGATCCGAATTGGTGTAGGAAGAGGAACTGCTGCTGTTGCTGCTGCCGCCCTTGTTGCCTTCCAACGCCTTTGCGCTGTCGTTCATACCGAGTGCCTGATAGGTCGATTTACCCGCAATGCCGTCGGCAGTAAGTCCGTTTTTGCGCTGGAATTTCTTCACCGCTTCAACGGTCTTTGCTCCGTAGATACCGTCAACGGGACCGTCGTAGTAGCCCCATTGCTTTAAGCGGCGCTGTACTTCCTTGACCTCGCCGCCCTTTGAGCCCTGCCTTAAAACCGCAGTCTGGACGCAGGGGAAGGAGGCGCTTTCCTGCGCAGCCTGTCCCGTCGTTCCGAGTACGGCGCCAACCCCGGCCGCAGTAGCCAGAGCAAAGGCAGCTATGCCCGTAATAAGTGCTTTTTTCATTTTTCCTCCTTGCCCCGTTATTCGGAGCCTATGTGTTTATATCGTTGCAATTATTATGAATAATACTTAAAAAGTTATGCAAAAAATATTTAACGCCGAAAAGGGCGCGTTGCTGTCCGCAACGCGCCCTGCATTTTATGCGTATTTTACTTGTTTTTAAACTTATTAATAATGTCGTATATGATGGAGCGGTATTGTACGTCCGCGGAGGCGGAAGTAAAACACAAGGGGGGATAGATTACGCACCACCAGTTGTCGCCCACGCCCTCGCCCAGCTCTATTATAAGCGCGTCGTAAACGCCCTCTTCCAGCGTGAGTTCGCCGTAAACGCGGGTAGGGAATTTCTCCTGCCTTATCTGCGCTTTTGCGCCGTAGTGATAGCCGCGCTCTTCAAGCGCCTTTTCGCACACCTTTTCTATCTGGGGAAGCAGCCCGCTCATCACTTCCATAGCCGCTTCCTTGGTCACGCATTCCCTGACGAAAGGAGTTATGAATTTAACGGCTTCGTCCTTGACTTCATATTTGACGCGCTGATCCTCTTCGCTGTTGGAATTGGCGCGGACGTGGATGCGCAGATAGTCGGTATAGACCTCGCCTTGTGGCTTGCTCATTCCCACGAAAAACACCGTTGCGGCAAGTACTGCTATAACGGCTAAAACTACAAAAAACTTTTTCATATCGGTCACCTCGTTATCGTCGATTACACGATTTTTATTGACCGGTGTGAAATTATTTATACGTCAATTTTTTTAAATTACGAAAATTTTTTTATTCCTTTCCACGGCGTAGGTAATGGTGTAGTAGGTGCCGCCCTCGTGCTTGCGGTCGTACGCAAAAAGAATATCGCTGTTATCAACCATATATCTGTCGCGCGCGTACATACACCCCTTGTAATAGCGGTCGGAAAGCACGCGCACCTCGTCGCAGAGTGCCAGAATTTCTCCGTATTTTTTCTTTTCGGACGTGGGAAAACTCTTTTCCTGGTCGGGACAGGGTACGCACGCAATGAGTTTTAAATTGCTGTTTTGCTCTTTAAGTTCCAGTACGGTCTGAGCCGCAAGCAAATCGAAACCCCACGCCATACCGCACAGAAACGTGTCGTATCCCTTGTCAATTATTCCCTGCACGCACTCTTTGAGGTAGTCAATATCAAAGTCCTTTTCCACTTCGCGGTGCCCCGTAAACGCGCACGTTTTTCTTTTATTCATAGTTAAATTAACGGGGCTTTGCGCTCTTTGCCCTGCCCGCGAGGGTACTGTCTTGGGGTGTGCGCAACCTTTTTTATTACTATAAGAGTGCGCTTTTCGCTGTTCGGAAGCTCGTAACTTTGCACGGTTTCAAGCTCGCCGCCAAGAATTTTAATTGCGTTAGCCGCTTCCTTGATTTCTTCTTCCGCGTCGCCCTTGTAGGCTATGAATTTACCGCCCACTCTGACGAACGGCATACAGTATTCGCACAGAGTGTTCAGCCGCGCAACCGCTCTCGCAACCGCAAAATCAAACTTTTCACGGTAGATAACTTCCCTTGCAGCGTCCTCCGCACGCGCGTTTTTAACCTGCACGCCGTTTAAATTTAACTTATCGACAACCGTCTGTAAATAACCGCACTTCTTGCCCGTGCTCTCCACAAGCAAAAACTGCAAATCGTCCCTGATAATCTTTAAGGGAATAGAGGGGAAGCCGCCGCCCGAACCTATTTCGACAACGCTTGCGTTTGGTATTAAAAAACTTTCGCCCGCAACGGAATCGAGGAAATGTTTAATATAAACTTCCTTTTCGTCAGTAATCGCAGTCAAATTGAACTTATTATTATAATCGAGCAGCAAATTTTTGAAATTTTCGAATTTCTCCCCGTATTCGCCGCTTATCATATCCATATAACGCTTGCAATTCATATCCCATGTATTGTAGCACAAAGAGTGTCTTTTAACAAGCGTTTTCAAATCGGTTGATTTGTAGATAATTTTATCGACTTGTTCACATTTTGCGGTTGATAATTATTTTTTCTTTCAATCTCCGACATTTTTTTATTTTTTTCGGGACGGGGTTGAAAAAGTTTATCCACTTTTCAACTTTTTATCAACTTATTAACTCACAAAAAACGTTGAAATAATGTGCTTTCAAAACGCTTAAAATAAGCTTATTTTGTTGCATTTTTCCGCGTTTTTTGTTATTATATTAAAGGCGTAAGTGCAACTTGTCCTAATTTATCTACAATTGCACCGCAACCTACTAATA
>CAMWHW010000013.1 GCA_947174175.1 uncultured Clostridia bacterium
ATTTAGCACTATTTTAAACTTTTTTGTCAAAAAGTATTGAAAACTGAAAAATTCGTGATATAATATCTATGCTTAAAGATTTGAATATGGAGGAGTCCCTCTTTGACTCTTCCTGATTGTCCGTATTTTTTTATGCGGTTTTTTCCGCATAGATTTTTTTCGGCAAACTTAAAAACTAGATACGAGAATTCCATAAGGCAATTCGTACCTTTTTTTTCCTGTATTCTAGTTTTTTAGAAAAGTACATACGGAAATCAAATCTTTAAGCAATCGTTGAAGGTACTGTTTGCGGGCAACCTTTAACGGTTGCCCTTATTTTTTTAGCCCGCAAAGGAGTTAGTTTATGAAAATTAAACGTAAAACTTTTGTAGGGGGAATATTAGCAACGCTGTGCGCTTGCACTGCGCTCATTTTCTGCGCGGTGTTTTTGCCTAAAAATACGGTAAGCGCGGAAGCGGCAGTGCCCACCGTAGCTACGGCAAACAGTTTTACTTATGCGACAGGTGAAAAAGGGTATTTCAACGTGAGCGGTGCTAGCCCCGGCACGGTACCATATTCGAGTCTGTCGACGAGCCCAGGAAATCTCTATATCAGTTATGATACGTCTCTTAGCAAATTTACGTTTGGTACGACGAGTAGCAATAGAAACGGTAAAGGTATATACGGAGAGCTTTTGTTAAGCGTAGTCGTGCCTGCGAGGGAGCAATATACAGTAGATTTCGGACTATCATTTTCATCAATGAGGACGGCCACAGTTAGGTCAGGTCTTTCGCTGGAAGTGTTTAATTTCGGTTTTTCCAATGATACGGTAACTGCGCCGTCTGCGCAAAGTACTAACCTTGCTTTAGCTTACGGGGGAAGCGGCAGCGCATATTCGATATTTTGGAATAATAATGGCTCTTCTGGTTCAGGTACTGGCGTCACCGGCTCTAAGAATGTTACTGGTGTGGTCTATAAAAACGAGAGTGATACAGCTCAGACGTTTACTCAGCATTTTGCAATTTGGACAGGGTTAGGCTATGCAGATAGTGGTGAGTATGCTAATCTGTCAGGTAGCTGCACGATAACTCCTACGATAACTGCGGTAGACGTGCTTACCTTTGACTTGCCGCAGGACTTGACTGCAACGTTCAACGGCAATGATCTTGTGTCTACGCTTGACACACAGATTACGGACGAAAGCTGGTTCTTTGGCAACGCAATGACTCTCAGCAGCGCGGTCGCTCGTGATATAGGAACCTATACTGTAACTGTATCCTTAAAATCAAGTTTTATAAGTGAAGGAAAAATATGGGATTTAGGCGGTTCGACAACGGCTGACCCGCAGACTTTTGATCTTACAATAAAGCAGAAAGAGATAAAGTATACGCTTGCCGATACGGTAACGGCAAACCGCGTTTACGGAGTAACCGACGTGGGAAAAGCTTACGCCGTATATAGTGATATAGAAACTTCGGACGTGGGCACTACGCACGGACCCGATATTGAATTGACTTACGTAAGTACGGATACGTACGGTTATAATTCAACTACGGCTCCTACCGAGGCGGGCAAATATAAGGTGACCGTAAAGGATAATAACGCTTCGACGAGCAATTATAAAATGGTGTACGACGCGACTTCCGACCATACTTTTACAATCTCGCCGAAGTCGGTAAACAAGCCCGTTGCGGTAGCTGCACTTACATATAACGGAGAGGCGCAGACATTTACTATCAACAATTACGATTCCGCGGTTATGGACTACGGCGTAACGACGGGCGGAGCGTTTGCGGCAAATGCGCTTCCCGTTGGTATGACCAAAGGAACTGCTGTTAAGGACTTCCAAGCGACTGATGCTGGCAAATACGATTTGGAATTTGCCTTAAAGGCAAACACAAGTGGTGTGGTGAGGAATTACGTTTGGGACGACAATACCAACGGTGCAATTAAAATTACCTACGAAATATCGCCCAAGACGTTGGAATTCAAATTCAACCCTCCAAACAACGGCACGAGTTGGCGCATAAAGATCAACGACACGGGCGCATTAAGTTGGGCTTACGTCACTGGCGGAGAACCCGTTACGGTAAGCGGTGTGCAGGAAGAGCCTGCATTGCAGTATTACTACTATTATCAAAATGACGGCGCAAGTACGCAAAAAGTGCTTGCCGAGGGTGCGGCTCTCAACGTAGAGGACTTGAAGGACGCAATGAATAAGCGTTCGACGGGCACTTACGTAATAGGTTTGCAGTTTGCAAAGGACGCGAACGACGCGGACTATCCCGTAAACCTTAACTATGAGTTGGGTACTTCGGCGGAATTATCTACGTTAGAGATTACGGCGGGCGAGGCGAGCATTGACGATTTAAGTCTGTCTTTCAAAGACAGCACTATGGGTGCGAACGACCCGTTGCAGGGCTTGCCGTTTACGGACACATCCGCGGGCACCGAGAATTTACAATATAAAATCGATTCAAACGGCAACCCCGTTGCGTATTTCCCGCAGCTCGATTTCGACGGCTCCATTTTCGAAATAGACGGAACGCCTGCTTATAAGTATGACGACGGCAGTACCCCTTCGTTTACCGGTGGTCTGACCAAAGCGGGCAAGGTAACCGTTACAGTAAATATCAAAATCAAAGCAAGCGAGCAGGCAACCAACAAAATGCCCGCAAGCTATACGGGCAGCAAGTTTTCAAGCTACACCAAGACGAGCGACACAGAAGCAACGGTTACTTTCGAGTACACCATTGACAAAATGGAAGTAGATACTTCCGTATTCAAGTTGCAGTACAGCTACGACCAGAGCAACTGGAAGGACTTTACGGATAAGAACAACAAGGTGGAGTTTGCCAACGCCAAGATTTACGTACGCATTGACCCGACCAGCCTCGCGCCCGTGACCGCAGGCATAAGCGTTAAGTTCGGCACGGATACCTATGCAAGCGAAAAGGCAAAGGGTTCGTACACCGCTTCGGCGAACTTCACGCTTACTGACAACGATAACTTTACAATAAAGGACGCTTCATATAACTGGGAGATAACCAACAAGCAGATTAACGTGACCAACTGGGTGCCCGGTGATTTCAAGATTGACGGCGTGGACCGTATCGGCGAAATTATGGTTATCAACGGTCATAAGGCGCTATACGATTCGGGCGTTATCGAATACATCTATTCGTGGAGCGATATGGAAGGACACAGCGGTTCGGGCGTAGGCGAAACCGAGCTTGCAAACATATTCGCTGTTGCAAGCCCTACCAACAAGGTGACCGTTACGGCTACCGTGCAGTTGAAGGGCGGTATGTCGACTACTTACGATTTGCTTGGCACTTCTTTGACCTCGCAGCCGTTTGCGGTGGGTGACGCCAAGTCAACGGCAACCATAACCAACGCGGGCAGTGCGGAGTACGGCAGTGTGAACGAGAGCGAATTCGGCGTTAAGGTGGAGGCAGACGGCGAAAACCTGCCCGCAACCAACCCGCTTACGGGTGCGCTGCTTTACGAAGTTTACCTGCACGATTACGACGGTCTGAGCGTGGATAATATTTCGGGCGACGGCTACGGCTTGCTTTCGGGCGTGGACTATTCCAAGCTGAACGCTGGCAAGTACGTAATAGAAGTGCGTTTGACTGCGGCGGGTTCGCAGGACTACGCGCCCAAGGGTGCGCGCCAGTTGTTCGAAATTACGCCCAAGAAAATTGTCGTTCCGCAGCTTACCAAGGATGTCGTTTACAACGGCGATTATATCAGCGTTTCCGATTATCTGGACAGCAACTATAACGCGGATATAATGATTATGCTGAGCGGTTACACCAACAAGACCGCGGGTTCATACACCGTAACTTTCAAACTGAACAGCACCAACTATATGTGGGTTGAGCCGACTACGGAAGAGGCGCTAGTAAAGAATTTGTTTACCAAGGCTGTTCTGTTTGCTGACGGAATAACCATTGACAACGCTGCGCTTACGGCAACTTTGAATTGGACGATTAACAAGATTGTGTTATCAACGGACGGCTGGAATCTGAACGGCAAGGAGGGCGCAAGCCTTAACGCGCTGGCGGCGTTCCAATCGATGATTGAAGAGAACGGACTTGACGTTTCTATCGGTTACCGATACTACGATACCAACGGAAATCTTATCGAAGAACCCGTTTTAAAGGGCGGCGATAAGTACATAGTGGAAGCGTATCTGACGGGTGAGGACGCTGCGAACTTCGAGTTTGCGGACGGCACGGATGCGGCGAAGTCCATATCCGCAAGAAAGGACTACACCGTTCCCCAAAGCGGCTTTGCAAAGTTTATGGGCAGCACGGTAGACTTCCTTAAAGCAAACTGGCTGTGGCTGGTTATAGCGGCAGTGGCTCTGTTGTTACTCATCTTACTTATCTGCTTAATCGTGAGCGCTAAAAAGAAAAAGCGCAAAAAGGAAGAACTGGAAGAGCAGCGCAGGTTGGAAAAGGAAGAGCGCGAAAAGCAGGAGCGTGAAGAGCGCAGGCGCGAGGAGCGTGAGGAGCGCAGAATGGAGCGCATGTCTCAGCAGCAAATTCCTCAGATGATGATGCCGCAAATGATGCCACAGATGATGACGCAACAGATGCAAATGCCTCAACAGCAGTCTATGCCTTCGGGCGGCGGTTCGTCCAACGAGCTTGCCGAACTCAAAGCCGAGGTATCCGCTCTGAGAGCCGCGCAGGAATCTATGAGGGCGGAACAGACGGCAAAGGAGCTTGCGGAAATCAAAGCTCTGCACACGGCGGAACAGCAGATTGCCCAGGCAAAGACCGACATGCGCGTCGAAAATCTGACGTCACGGTTGGGCGGAGAACAGCTTATATCTGGTGGTATAACTGCCGCAACGCTTGTTGAAATGGTTACGGCGGCTATGGAAAAAGTGCTTGACCGCAGGGAAAAACCCGCGGCGCAGGCACCTGTCGAAGCCAAGGCGGAGGAGCCTGCAAAGGATACGGCAGCTCCCGTATGCCCTCCCGACGCGGTTATGACTACGGTAACTACCACCAAGATAGACACGACCAAAAAGCCCGCACAGCAGACAGCGCAGGCTCAGGCACCTGCCCCCGCAGTGAGGACGGTGGTGCGCAACGTGGTAGCGCCTATGCCCGTTGACGACGGAAGGGTATTTGACGTGGGCGGCTTCTATACCCCCGCCGACCCTATGGATATCGGTCTGACCGACGAAGAAAATAAGTGAATAAATTAAAAAAAGCGCCGCTGCGATATTCGCCGCGGCGCTTTTACTATTTACTTTTAAACGGTTTCTCTGAAACCCTTGCCCAGAATTTCGTTTGCGTCGGTTATAATCACGAAGGAGGTGGCGTCGATAATCTTGACTTTCGATTTCAGTTTAAGCGCTTCGCTGCGCTTGCACACGGTAATAAGCACGGTCTTTTCCGCCCCCGTATATCCCCCCGTCGCCTTGTAACTTGTGTAGTCGCGTTTCATAACCGTCGTTATATACTTGCCTATTTCGTCGGGCATAGTCGTGATTATGGTTATGTACTTGCTCTTGCCTATGTTTTCTATTACGCCGTCCACTATGAACGCCTTGGAGAACAGACCCAGGATGGAGAACAGACCAGCCTGCACGCCGAAGATAAAGAAGGTCGAAAATGCAATCGCGGCGTCGGTGATAAGCAGCGCTTTGCCCGTATTGATTTTAGTGTACTTTTTTAGTATCAGCGCAACTATGTCCGTGCCGCCGGACGACGCCTTGCAGTTGAACATTATCGCGCTGCCTATGCCCGTAAGAAGCATTGCAAACACCAGTTCCAGCAATGGCTGGTTGGTGAGGGTGCACGCAATCATCGTGCCCGCCTCGTCGAATACTTTTTCTGTTCCGGGTATTATATCCAGCGGCAGAAATTCTTCAAGCAAAAAGTTTTCCAGCGAGTACATAAGCGAACAGAAAATGGTGCGCACCGTACAGCCTTTGCCTAGGAAGATAAAGCCGATTATAATAAGCGCCGCGTTTATAATCATTACCAGGGTGGACTGGTTGAGCGGCACGAATTTTGCGATTATAATCGAAATACCGCTTACGCCGCCCGTTGCAAAGTGGTTGGGCGCCTTGAAAAAGTAAACGCCGCCCGCAACCAGCACGGTGCCAAGCGTCATCAAAAGCCAGCTTACGATTTCGTGCAGCACCTGCTTTTTAGTGGGCTTTTGCCACCGCTTTTTCACCTTGCCTGCGGTAACTTCCGCAGAGCTTTCCGCGGCGGGTTGTTCGGGTGCGGTGCTCTCTTCTTGGGTGCTCGTCTGTTCGTTTTGGTTTTCAGCCATAATCTGTCCCCGTCGGAAATGAATTTTACTGCTCAATATTATCATAAAAGTGCGTTTTTGTCAACGGTAGATTTTACCGCTTGGTATTGACTTTGCGCAGACCGTATGTTACAATTTTAAAGATAAATAACCGAGAGATTTCAAGCGAGAGAGATGATTAACAGACAAGCCCTTTTCACTGACGAAACCCTGACCTTTAAAACCCCTTACGAGCCGTCGGCGGGCGACAAGGTAACGCTTACCTTCCGCACTTTGGAAAACGACGTCCTTAAAGTATACGCCTTTATAAACGGCAAAATGCGCGTTATGAAGAAGCTTCCCAAAAGGATAGAAAGCTTCGACTTTTATACGCTGACCTTTACCTGCGGCACCAAACCCGTAAGCTACTTTTTCAAGCTGGTGGACGAGGACGACGAGATTTATTACAACCGCCTCGGTCCGGTCACCAACAACCAGGAGGAGTACAACTTTTCCTTTATGCCCGGGGTGAAGGTGCCCGACTGGGCCAAGGGCAGAGTGTTCTACCAGATATACTGCGACCGTTTCTGCAACGGCGACCCTTCCAACGACGTGCAGTATAACGAATACTATTATACGGGCGGACACGTAAGGAAGATTGAAGACTGGTACAAAACTCCCGACGCGCTGGACGTCAACAACTTTTACGGCGGCGACTTGCAAGGCGTGGAGCAAAAGCTTGACTATTTAAAGGAACTGGGCGTGGAGGCGGTGTATTTCAATCCGCTGTTCGTATCGCCCTCCAACCATAAATACGATACTCAGGACTACGACTATATAGACCCGCACCTTGCCGTTATCGAAAACGATTACGACCACTATATGCAGGGGTGGGAAAAGCATAACGGCTACGCGCCTAAGTATATACGCAGGGTAACCGACAAAACCAACCTGGAAAAGTCAAATCAGTACTTTGCCAAGCTCGTCGAAAAGATGCACGCAATGGATATAAAAGTCGTGGTGGACGGCGTGTTCAACCACTGCGGTTCCTTCCACAAATGGCTGGACAGAGAGGGCATATACCTCGATAAAAAGGGTTACGAAAAGGGAGCGTTTCAGTCGCTGGAAAGCCCCTACCGCAGTTACTTCAAATTCAATAAGCCGCGCAAGGTCGACAGCGAATACGAGGGCTGGTGGGGCTATAAGACCCTGCCCAAGCTCAACTACGAAAAGAGCGGGGAGCTGTGCGAAAGCATTTACGGAGTGGGCGCAAAGTGGGTGTCCGCACCCTTTAACGCCGACGGCTGGCGTCTGGACGTTGCCGCCGATTTAGGACACAGTGAAAGGTTCAACCACAAATTCTGGAAGACGTTCAAAGAGCGCGTAAGAAAGGCCAATCCCGAAGCGTTCGTGTTTGCCGAACACTACGGCGACCCCGAAAAATGGCTGTTCGGCGGCGAGTGGGATTCGGTAATGAATTATGACGCGTTTATGGAGCCGGTAACCTGGTTTCTGACCGGTATGGAAAAGCACTCGGGCGCGATTGATTACGGCAAGCTTTACGACGGCAAGGCGTTTTTCGATTCAATGTTAAAGAACGGCGCGCGCCTGCCCCGACCCGCTTTGGACAGTGCAATAAACCAGCTTTCCAATCACGACCATTCGCGCTTTTTAACGCGCACCAACCGCAAGGTGGGCACGCTCAAATCTATGGGCGGGGAAGCCGCGGGCGAGGATATCGACAAGCGGGTACTGTATCTGGGCGTACTCATTCAGATGACCTGGACGGGCAGCCCCGCATTATACTACGGCGACGAGGTAGGGCAGGTGGGCTGGACGGACCCCGACAGCCGCAGGACGTACCCCTGGGGCAGAGAGGACTGGGAAACTTACGACGTTCACAAGAGCGCCATTGCCCTCCGCAAAAAAATTCACTGTCTGAAAATGGGTTCTTTAATGCCTCTGGACGCGGGCAACGGCTATATAGTCTACGCGCGTTTCGACAAGGAGGACTGCGCCATAGTCGCAATAAATTGCAGCGACAAAAACATTTCGCTCAGCGTTCCCGTATGGACGCTTACGGGCAAGCGCACGGATACGCTTAAACTTGCCTATACCGTCAATGCGGAGGCGGACGCTTTTGCCGAGGACGCGCAAGTCAAGTTCGGCAGAACGGTAATGACCTTGCCGCCTAAGTCGGGTTGCGTTTACACTAAGAAATTTAATTTGGAATAAAAAAACGTAGCAAGCAAAACCACGCTTTTGCGAGAATCTACGTTTTGGGGGAAATATATATGGATAAGGAAAAAAGATTTTTCGGTGAGCTGGACAGATATCTGTTTCACCACGGCACGCACTACGAGCTGTATGAAAAGATGGGCGCGCATATACGCTGTATCGACGGCGTATGGGGCACTCACTTCGTAGTGTGGGCGCCCAACGCGCGCGCTATCTGCGTGGTGTCGGACGGCAACGGCTGGACCCCGTGGCGCGATATAATGGAAAAGGTGGACGACAGCATTTGGGAGCTTTTCGTGCCCGGTATGTGCGAGGGAGTTAAATATAAATACCTGGTCGTGCGCGCCGACGGAAGCGAGGTCTACAAAATCGACCCCTACGAATTCGGCAGCGAAAAGCGCCCCGCTAACGCTTCGGTAGTCACCAACCTCAACGACTACCAGTGGGGCGACGGCGAATATATGAAGGCCAAGAAAGGTGAAAACTACCTTGAAAAGCCCATGGCGGTTTACGAGGTGCACCTTGGCAGCTGGAAGAAAAACACCGAAATGTGGTGGGACGAGGACCAGTTTTTAGACTACCGCCGCCTCGCGCACGAGCTGTGCGAATACGTTCAGTTTATGGGCTATACCCACGTGGAAGTTATGGGTATATGCGAATATCCCTTCGACCCCAGCTGGGGCTATCAGGTAACGGGCTACTTCTGCCCGACTGCGCGCTACGGTTCGCCGCAGGACTTTATGTACTTCGTTGACTACCTGCACCAGCACGGCATAGGCGTAATTTTAGACTGGGTGCCCGCGCATTTTCCCAAGGACGAATTCGGACTTGCCAACTTCGACGGCACTCCGCTTTACGAATACGGCGACCCCCTGCGCGCCGAATATCCCGAGTGGGGCACCAAGGCGTTCGACTTGGGCAGACCCGAAGTTTCCAACTTCCTAATCGCCTCGGCGTTCTTCTGGGTCAATAAATATCATATCGACGCGCTGCGCTCGGACGCGGTTGCGGCAATGCTCTATTCTTCGTTCGGCAGAACGGAGTGGCGCCCCAACAAGGACGGCGGCGACTGGAACCTGGAAAGCTTCGAATTCTTCCGTCACCTCAACAGCGTGTTGAGAAGCCGCACCGACGCGTTCATTATCGCGGAGGACAGCTCGATTATAAACGGCATAACCGCACCCGCAAAGGAGGGCGGTCTCGGCTTCGGCTTGAAGTGGAATATGGGCTGGATGAACGATACTCTTTCTTACATAAAGAAAGACCCCGTTTACCGCAAATATCACCACTTCCTGATGACGCACACCTTCGAGTACATTTTTAACGAGCACTATCAGCTTGTGCTTTCGCACGACGAGGTTGTGTACGGCAAGGGCAGTATGTACACAAAGATGCCCGGATATCACGCGGACAAACTCAACGGCTTGAAATGCTTCTACACGATGATGATGGGTCACCCCGGCAAGAAGCTGCTGTTCATGGGTCAGGACTTCGCGCAGATAAACGAGTGGTACTACAAGGTCAGCCTGGACTGGCATCTGTGCGACGACCCCGGTCACAGAAGCGTTATGGAGTGCTACCGCGCGCTGCTTCACTTATATAAGGAAAGACCCGTTCTGCACAACGATACCAACAGCCAGTCGTTCGAGTGGATAGAAAGCGGCGACGTTCAGCGTTCCATATTCGCGTTCATCCGCCGCAACCCCTGGAACTATAACGACGGTCTGGTATTCGTCTGCAATATGACCCCTATGACGTATGAAAACTACGGCGTGGGCGCGCCCGTTTCGGGCAAATACAAGCGCGTGTTCTCGACCTGCTACGACGAGGAAGAAATGGTAGTCAAGGCGGAAAAGGAGCTTTGCAACGGCAGACCTTACAAGCTCACGTTTACGTTGAAACCTTACGAAGCAATCATTTTTGAAATTCCATTCCACGAGAGCACGGAGGAGGAGAAAAAGAAGGAGAAGGCGGAAAAGAGCCGCGTGGACAAGGCGCACAAGGAAGCCAAGAGCGACTTATCGCATGTTCCGCAGGTTGCCGCACCCGAAAAGGCGGCAAAGAC
>CAMWHW010000014.1 GCA_947174175.1 uncultured Clostridia bacterium
GGCAATAAGCACGCAAACCGGACAGGAAATGCGCGCCCAGAATTATCGGTTATACCTGATTCTTGGCGGCAAGTCGCTTTGCAAAGCAATGGTTTTGCAATATTCCTTATCACTTTCCGAAAGCACCGAGGAGGCGTCCTCCTCCGCTTTCTGCTGTAAATATTCTTTGATATCCATAATTACCTTAATATATATTGACTTTGTAAGCCGAAACTATATTCGTGCAATACTCTGTATTAAAGTATGCCGCTCTCGGGTCACTCCACCCAGTTGATACATTGATATATTTATAATCACTAACAGAACCGTCACTGTGGGTATATTTTACGTTTCTGTAACCGAAACCGGGCATGACGTGATTACCGGTAGAAATCTGATAATATATGTAGCCGTACGAATCCAGTTCCATAGTTGAACAAACGGTATACGAATTCAAAAACAACACCAAGGGATTGCCGCCGTTTATGCAAGACTTGACCAAATCGTAGCTGAGTTTGCCGCCGCTCTTTAACGATGTAAAATCACAGCTTAACCCTTTACGAGAGCAGTACTTTTTCATACCGCTTTTGAAACCGTCTTCGGATATGCCCGCCGCACTGCCGCCCATATCTGAATACAGAGTGCTTATAGCTTGACTTACATATTCGTCCTCATAATTATATATGAACAAGTCCTGATATGACATTCCCGCCGAGTGGTTGGGAATTAAGTCCTCGTAGAATCTGTCGTAATAGCCGATTAAATTTCCGCCTGCAACCGCGGCACAGCCGCCCGTCCAACCCTCGTTACAAAATTCAGGCGCTCCCTGGCACAGCTCTTTTACGTCGTACGAACGCGAAACGTATTCAATTCTTACCGTCTTATATTCCAGATTTGCGTTAGTATCGGTCTGATAGAAAAACGCTTTTTCACGCAATAATTCAAGCGACTCTTCCGAAATAGGCGCGGAAGTCTGAATATCGCAAATTACGCCGTCCACGCTCTTTAAATAGGTCATAATGTGGGCGTAAACGCAAAGTTCGTCCTCTCCCACCTGCGCATAGGGGTTTGCCGCGGACTTGAAAAATTCCTGCGCGACGTAGTTGCCGTTATCGCAAATTACTATCGCGTAGCCCTCGCCCAAGCCCGTACCGAACGAATAGACGTAGCCCATATTCTGCAAGTTCAAATCATACAGCGGCGTGCGCTGTGTGACTATGTAAGTGCCGTTTACCTCGTCCTCTTCCAGAATGGCGTTTGCCGTTTGCTGAAAGCACAAGTCACATTCTTCCAGGCTGACGTCGGCAAAAGCCGCAACTCCGCCGCCTACCGCGCCCAACGACATAACCAGCATCAGACATACCGTTAATAATTTCTTCTTCATTTGTTTACCTCACGTTTTTTTGATAACATATAGACTGCGTTTACAGTCAAAACGTGACGTAATTTTTAAGAATTTGCCTTGCGCGGAACGCTCTTTGACGGACGGTTGCGGGGTTAAGTCTGAAAATTTTGGCTATGTGATTATATTCAAATTTGAAATAATACCTGAGAACGAGTATCTGATAGTCGATTTTCTTTAATTTGTGAAGCGCGTCCTTTACCATTATTTCATCGACTATATCGGAAAATGCCCTGTTGTCGGTAATTTCTTCTATTAACGGTGTGGTGCGCTTCTCCTTTTTCATCAGGGTAAATACGTAGTTATCGGCAACTTTATTGAGCCAAGCCGCGGGTTTTTCAATGAAATAGTCTGGCAGATTGGAATATATCCGATAGGCAAAAACGTCGTGCGCCCAATCTTCCACTTCCTGCTCGTTTCCGGATAATATGGAAAGATGCTTTTTCATTATTTCGATACAATACTTTGACAAAATTTCGATGGCATAGCTATCATTATTTTTTGCTTTCGCAATCAAAGCATTAAATTCAACATTTTCCATAATCTTTCGTAGTCACTGATAATTATATTAGGTAGCAGCGCAGCTGCTACCTGTTTCTGTTAGCGTTATAGCTAACAGAATTCCTAAAATTATTATAGAGTGTTTACGAAGTTTTTTCAAGACCTTTTTTATTCTATTTGATATTTTTTTTCGATATCCGCTATTCCGTACCGACTGAAACCTTTCCAGAAATTCAAAATTTCAAGACAGTCGACGAAAGCGGTTATTTCGCCGTTTATAAAGCCGTCGGCGGTGCGGCATTGGGTCAGCTCGTCAAGCGACGAAATTAAATACTCGGCTAAATAGGTTAAAAGTTCTTCCTCGGTTAAAATTTTTTTAGGCACGGCTATCCTCTCTCACGCGTGCATGATACCACAAAATTCGCGTAAAAAACTGTCACATTTTGACGGTTTTTGTCGTCTATATAGTAATAGACTTATATGCGTAATGAGTGATATGAGAAAGCGCGAAAAAGAAATAGAATCGCAATTGAAAAAAGGTGACAAAGATTATACGGCGGCATTTAATAAAATGGTGCCTATCTATAAATATCTCGATTATGCCGATAAAACCAACCATTGCTACGTTATCAGCCTGATTTATAACAGGTCTGTGAACGGGTATACTATAAGAAAAATTACCTTTCTTGCAAGCATGAGCGACAGCACTTTGAAGCGCAACAGAAAGAAATACGTTGAATGTTTCGATTATTGTCTTAACGAGCTGAACAACGAGGCGTTGAACAGCGGCGCGCTGAACGGCAACATGTTGAACGGCGGCGCGCTGAACGGCAACATGTTGAACGGCGGCGCGCTGAACGGCAATGCGCAAACAGAAATTGCCCCGTCGCAGGACGAAAACGATTGATGAAAAATAAAAAGCCCGCGCGAAACGCGCGGGCTTGATTTTTATTTATTATTTAAGATTATCCCACTTTTTGTCTTTGTCGCTTAAATTGAGCGGCGTGCCGTCGGCAAGAGTATAACCTTCCGAATCAGCTGTGCCCTTGTACTCCCCTTTGACTTCCGGCCACTTTACTCCTATCGTCGGGTCGTTCCAGGCAAGTCCGCCCTCGTCGCCGGGGTGATAAAAATCGGTGACTTTATAGCAGAATTCCGCAACGTCCGAAAGCACTAAAAAACCGTGGGCAAAACCTTCGGAAATATAGAACTGTTTCTTATTCTCCTCCGTAAGCTCCACGCCGAACCACTTGCCGCACGTCTTGCTACCCTTTCTCAAATCAACCGCAACGTCGAAAACCCTGCCTTTTATTACGCGCACGAGCTTGCCCTGCGGATACTGCTTCTGAAAATGAAGTCCGCGTAATACGCCCTTTACGGACATACTCTGGTTGTCCTGCACGAATACCATATTCAACCCCGCTTCCGCCATGTCGCGCTGATTGTACGTTTCCATAAAATATCCGCGGTTATCGCCGTGAACGGCAGGCTGAATTATATGCAGTCCCTCTATTCCGCCGACGTTTTTTTCGACTTTAATCTGTCCCATCAGTATTCAATCTCCTTCAAATACCTTTTTAACGCGTCCTGCCAGGAAGGTAACGGCTTAAAGCCGTTTTCAACAAGCTTGCTCTTATCCAACCGCGAATTGAACGGGCGCTTTGCCTTGCTCAATCCGTATTCCGCCGTCGTTACGGGAATAACCTTTACGCTGCGGTTTGCCTGTCTGAAAATTTCGGTTGCGAACTCGCACCAGCTGATATATCCGCCCTCGTTGGTTGCGTGATAATAGCCGTATTTTTGCGTTTCTATCATATCGACGAGCAGTCTTGCCAAATCGTACGTGTACGTGGGCGTGCCTATCTGATCGTTGACGACTTTCAATACGTCGTGCGTATTTGAAAGTTTCAGCATGGTTTTAATAAAGTTGTTTCCGTTTTTGCCGAACACCCAGGCAATTCTTACGATGAAATATTTTTCAAGCAACGATGAAACCGCAAGCTCACCTTCCAGCTTGGTCTTGCCGTAAATATTGAGCGGTTTATAGTCCTTGCAGTCGGGTTGCCAGGGAGTTTCGCCCTGCCCGTCAAAGACATAGTCGGTGGAAATATACATCATTTTGCAACCGAGCTTTTTGCACTCCTTTGCAATATTTTCCGTTCCCGCAGCGTTTACAAGACGCACCTTATCCTCGTTATCTTCGGCGGCGTCCACCGCAGTCCACGCCGCGCAATGAATGACCGCATCTGGTTTAACTTCGCCTATTACGCTCGACACGCTTTCGGCATTCGTTATATCCATTTCCTGAATATCAACGCCCACAGCCGTATGACCGCGCTTTTCAAGCTCGTTGACAACATCGTAGCCGAGCTGTCCTTTTACTCCCGTCACCAATACTTTCATTATCTGTTTCCGTACATTTTTTCGTAATAATTTTTGTACTCGCCCGAAATTATCGTTTCCCACCACTCGCGGTTTTCAAGGTACCACTTGATGGTCTTTTTAATGCCGTCGGCAAACTTGGTTTCGGGCAGCCAGCCGAGCTCTTCGTGAATTTTGGTCGGGTCGATTGCATAGCGCAAATCGTGACCCTTTCTGTCCGCGACGTAGGTTATCAGGCTTTCGGGCTTGCCCAGTTCCCTGCAAATAAGTCTGACTATATCTATGTTCGTCATCTCGTTATGTCCGCCGACGTTGTAAACTTCGCCCACTCTGCCCTTGTGAATAATGAGGTCAATCGCCTTGCAATGGTCATCGACGTACAGCCAGTCGCGTACGTTTTCACCCTTGCCGTAAACGGGAAGGGGCTTGTCGTTCAGCGCGTTTGCAATCATTAAAGGAATAAGCTTTTCGGGAAAATGATAGGGACCGTAGTTGTTGGAACAACGGCTTATTGATACGGGCAAGCCGTACGTTCTGTAATAAGCCAGAACGAGCAAATCAGCCGAAGCCTTACTGGAAGAATAAGGGCTGCTGGTGTGAATGGGCGTCTGTTCGGTGAAGAATAGGTCGGGTCTGTCAAGCGGCAAATCGCCGTAAACCTCGTCCGTGGAAACCTGATGGTAGCGCTTTATGCCGTACTTTCTGCAAGCGTCCATGAGCGTTGCCGTACCGAGAATGTTGGTTTGCAGGAAAATACCCGGGTCCTCTATACTTCTGTCAACGTGGCTTTCCGCGGCAAAGTTGACTACGATATCGGGCTTTTCCTCCTCGAATAGTTTATTGACCGCCGCTCTGTCACATATATCGGCCTTGACAAAACGGAAGTTGGGATTGTCCATTACCGGCGCAAGCGTGGAAAGATTACCCGCATAAGTCAGTTTGTCCAAGCAAACTATTCTGTAATCGGGATACTTTTTGAGCATATGGAATACGAAATTGCTTCCGATAAATCCTGCACCGCCTGTCACTATGATTGTCATTATTATTCTCCTTTAACGGCGCTTTTCCGCTACTTTCTTTAAATGTTCACCATAAGGGGACTTACCGTAGCCTTCGGCTATTTTAAGAAGTTGCTCACAGTTTATCCACCCGTTGCGGAAAGCAATTTCCTCGGGTGCCGAAATTGTTACGTCCTGTCTTTGCGACAGTACTCTTACAAACTCGGCAGCTTCAAAAAGGCTGTCCATCGTTCCCGTATCCAGCCAGGCAAAACCGCGGTCGAGAAGCTGAACGGTCAAGTCGCCCTCCTGCAAATATCTTGCGTTCAGATCGGTAATTTCCAGTTCGCCGCGCTTGGAAGGTTTAATCTGCTTTGCGTACTCCACCGCGCGGTTATCATAAAAATACAAACCGGTTATGCAGTAGTTCGATTTGGGATTTTTGGGTTTTTCTTCAACGGATAAAACTTTACCGTCCTTATCGAACTCGACTATGCCGAAGCGCTCGGGGTCTTTGACACCGTAGCCGAATATAGTCGCCTTGCCGTGTTCGGCGTTCTGCTTTGCTTCCTTCAACATTTTGGTAAAGCCGTGACCGTAGAAAATATTGTCACCCAGAATCATTGCAACTTCGTCTTTACCTATAAACTTTTCACCGATAATAAACGCCTGTGCAAGTCCGTCGGGAGAAGGCTGAACGGCATACTGCAAATTGATGCCGAAAGATTTTCCGTCGCGAAGCAACTCCTTAAAGCGGGGCGTGTCCTGCGGCGTGGATATAATCAAAATATCTTTAATGCCCGCGGTCATAAGTACCGACAGCGGATAATAAATCATAGGTTTGTCGTAAACGGGAAGCAGCTGTTTGCTTGTGACCTTGGTAAGCGGATACAGCCTCGTTCCGCTTCCTCCTGCCAAAATTATGCCTTTCATGAGTTGTCGCTTCCCTCCTCTTCCGAATTTTCGGCTTCAACGTTTATATTACTAGTTTCAGTATCTCTTTGCAGGGTTTCCGAAACGGCCGGTGTTTTCTTTCTTAACATGTTTTTAAACAGCGCCACAATAGATTTATAATTTAACAATGCATAAATTATGAACAGCCCTGCATATACCGCACAGCCTATCCAGAGGCTTAGCTTGGTTGCACAGAGTATAAAGCCGACCGTCATAACGCCCTCGGCAATGAAATCTTTGATTATTTTGACGTGAATAGTTTTCATAACGAATATTTCGGACAATATTGAATTGAACATTATTATTAAAACCACACACACCAAAAGCGCGTAAAGATCGTTCAAAACGTAGGCGCACAAAACGAACAGCAACACTCCGTAAATTATTGATACCACGTTTGCAAGCAACATCATCTTTTCCTTCCGGTAAACCTTTAAATAGTTGTTGGTCAGCAGGCTCACCTTAGAGGAAAATATTATAATGGGCAACAGAATACCCAGATACTGCAAGCTTGCCGAATATTGCGGAAGCCACATATTAAGTATCCAACAGCCCACGAAATAGAATATCATTACGAAGAACAATAAGGGCGAAAGAATACTGCGGATGCTTTTATACATCGACGGGAGTTTGTCCTGCTCGACGCGCTGCAATGACGGAAAGAGCACTACGCTTATTGCCGTTACGAACACTAAAAAGACGTTTGATACGCTGAACGCAAACGAAACTTTACCGAACAGCAATTCATCCCAGCGCCACTGGATTATCATTTTTGCGCCGCCGATCATAAGCATTGACGACCAGTTTGCCATCATAAGGATAATGCCCGACGATATATTAAGTTTTAACTCTTTGAACGCTTCCCTATTCGGAAATAATTTTCCGAAGAATAAACCGCGGTTGAATATTATTGCGATTATAATTCCCACGCAATCACCGCACAAATCGGCTATACAATACCAATAGAAATTGTTTACGCGTAACGCCAGCAATATGATTACTATCAACCCGTAAGCAAGGCGCTGGGATATAATCATTATGACGTATTTGCTGATGCGGTTTGTAATCTGGAACATGTACGAACCGTAAGTAACCAGGTTTTTGGTTATTACGCCGCACGCAACCAAAATGATTATTATCTTGCTTGCACCACCGATAGCGACAAGCGCAACGATTACGGCTATACCCGAAAGCGTTGTGATAAAGGTTAAAAGAATCTGAAGCTGAGAGAGAATTTTTCTCTTGTCAAGCTCCTCGTAATCGTATTTGGAATAGCGCAAAACAATTCCGTCGAGCAGACCGAAATGCAACACGCCTACGTACCCTACGTACAGAACGTAAATCTGCCAGTAAGCGTATTGATATTCATCGATAAACTTCGGAACTATGAGCGTAAGCACGAAGCTGACCGCCATAGATATGATTTGCGCCGTAATAGATAAAATTACGTTAGTCGCAAATTTTTTTGTCGTGATTTTTTGCGCCATATGAATTTAATTTTTATTTTTTTTCATGTACTCTATCATCTTTGAATAAATCGTTTTGAGAGAGCCTGAAGGTTTCCATCCGAGATTTTTCAATTTGTCCGTGGATAAATTCATCTTCAAAGTTTTTGCATAACCGAGCTTTTCGGCGTCAACGTTGTCTTCTATTCTTACGCTTACTTTTTTATTGCCGAACTCTTTGGCGACCATATCCGCCATTTCGTAAATAGAGCAATAAGTGTCCTCATTGGCGACGTTGTAAGCTTCGCCGACCGCACCTTTCAGCAGAACGGTAAATATAGCGTCGACTGCGTCATCCACGTCGATATAATTGCGTTTCGTTTCACCCTTGGTTTTCAAAACGATATCTTTGCCCTCAATAACGCATCTTGCAAACTCCGCGAATACCCTTCCGTCGTTGTAATCGACGCCCTCGCCGAACGTCTGGGTAAGTCTGACAACCTTGGCGGGAACGTTATATTCGGAGGCGTATGCAGCGCAAAGACTTTCGCATAACCGCTTGCTTTCGGGATAGCTTGAACGCACGCTCATCGTATCGATATCGGACGAAGAGTTTTCCTTTATCTTTTCATCGGTTTCGGGCGCACCGTACACCTCCATAGTAGAAAGATATACGAAACCCTTAACGGGATTTACGCGCGAAAATTCCAGAAGATTTTTTGTTCCGTAAACCGAATTGAGGATAACTTCCACGGGTTCGGCAATAAATTCTTTGCTTGCGGTTTTGCTTGCTCCGTGAATGACGTAATTTATACCTAAATTTTCAGGTGATAAATTGCACACGTCGCAAACTATATAATGAATATTTTCCTGAGGAAGATTGCAAAACGCCGCGCGCGCCTTATTCTCATTGCGCACCAAAGCGTACACGTCAATAGGTTTTTTGCCATTATGCAAAACCAGACTTTTAACAAGCGCTTTACCTATCAAACCGCTTGCGCCCGTAACGAGTATTTTGCTACCTTCAAATTCAGACAATTGCATTACTTAACGTCTTCTCCGTAACCGTAAATCTGCGCGTTTTCTTTTGCGTCGAGAATTGCGCGCATGGTATAAAAATCGTCGGGGGTCGTAATTTTAATGTTTTCGTACGGTCCGTCGAGCATAAACAAATCACGTCCGTACTGCTTCATTAAAGTACAGGAATCTATGGAATTTGTAATTCCGTCCTTCATAGCTTGTCTGTGAACGCTCAATATATCGTTCAGCCAGAAGCTCTGCGGCGCCTTAGCCACGCGCGATTTTTCTCTGGACGGAACTTGTTCAACCCGTCCGTCCGCATCCACTACCACAATGGTTTCCTTGACTATTCCCGCGGTAACGGCAGAACCTTTTTCCTTGACACAGCGGATATTTTCGGAAAGCAATTCGGAATTGATTAAGGGACGGACACCGTCGTGTATAAGAACTATTGCCTCTTTCCCCGCGGCTACTTCTTCCGCCGCGCATAACCCGTTGTAAATGGAGAGTTGTCCGCTCTCACCGCCGCACACTATCTTTTTGACCTTTTCTATACGGTATTGATATATCAGCTTTTCCAAATGCGGAATCCAGTCCGAAACGCAGGCGATTACGACGGCGTCGATATCGGCGTTCTTTTCGAAATGCTCCAACGTATGGATAATAATAGGCTTATCGTGCACCTTCAAAAACTGTTTGGGCGTGTCCTTGCTGTGCATTCTGCTGCCCACGCCGCCCGCAAATATTACACCTATGTTTATCGTCTTTTTATCCTTCATTAAGCACCCCCGTCACCTTAGCGGATTGTCTTGTCACGCTCCTGTGTTTCTTCTTTCCGAAAATCGCAAAATACAAAACCGAGAGCCAGAACAACTCGTAAACAAAGCCAAGCGTAAACCTTCCGAACAGCTGCTCTGCAATAGGGAAGAACAACACGGGATAGATGAGCATACAGTACACTACCCATCCGAAACCGTACTTTCTTTTTTTCATTTTATTGAACAGCCATTGATAGAAAGCGCCGATTATAAACGGAAAGAGAATAACTCCGAAATAGCCGAAATCTTCGACGAACGGTTTCATTGCGGAATAAATGTTAGAGCTGTAAATATAGCCGTTAGCCGATTTGTATTCTATAAAGGTGTCGAAGCGGTTAAGCGTCTGAACGTCGAGATCTATACCGACATAGCCGAAAATAGTTTTCAACGAACCAAAAAGCGCCGTAAACGTTGCGTTACCGTTTAAGAATGGTCCTTTGAAATCTTTAATCC
>CAMWHW010000015.1 GCA_947174175.1 uncultured Clostridia bacterium
GGGTAGGTGTGGGGGTAGGCGTTCCGCTTTCTACCGTTCTGGTATAGTCGCAGTCGTTACAGGTGGTGTCCTGATCGTTGTCCCAGGTGTGGGGCTTGATTGCGTCGTGCTCTTCGGGGTGGCAGGTCGCTACGTGGTAGTGACCGTCCGCACCGCCGTCGGTCCATTTGTCTTCATAGGTGTGCTTGTGAGCGCAGCCTGCCGCGCCCGCTACTCCTGCGCCGATTGCGCCTGCAAGCGCGAATACGGACAGAACTTTGGTAAGTTTATTCATTCTTTTCCTCCTAAAAATTTTCATTCTGTTAAAGCCGCTTTTGCGGCTATTCGTCTTATATATTCTATCACAGTTAATTTTGTCCGTCAACCGTGAAATGAAAATTTGTTGCGGTTTTTGTGAAATATATTCATCCACTCCAACCGTTTTTTGGAAAATTAAACAATAATTGCCTTACTCCTTATTCCCTATATATAAATATGCGCGCGGGCGCGCGAATTTGCTTGCAAAAATTTACGCGTAGTTGTAATATGCATTTATGACAGAGAACACGCAAAACCAAATTGATAAAGAGGTTGCGGCAAGCGCCGCTGCGGAAGCCGAAAGCGTTGAAACGGTAACGCCCGAAACGGCAACAGAAATCGTTGCCGAAGCGCAGACCGCAGAACAAACCGAAGCGCAGACGGACGAAAAGCCCGCTCCTCTTTCCAAAAAGAAACAATTCATACAGATTTTAAAGTTTACGGCGTTTTCCATATCGGCGGGCGTAATTCAGCTTTTGTCCTTTTCCATTCTGTACGACTGGACCAAGTGGCTGCAAAACAGCTGGTGGGCGGCGTATCTTATCAGTATCGTTTTGTCGGTAATATGGAACTTCACCTTCAACCGCAAGTTCACCTTCGCCTCAGCCGCAAACGTGCCGCTTGCAATGGCTCTGGTCACCGTTTATTACTGTATGTTTATTCCCGTGTCGGTGTTCGGCGGCGACGCGCTGGAAGAGCTGTGGGGCGAAAAACTGGGTATCGTCGTAACCGTTCTGATGATGATTATCAATTTCGTCACGGAATTTTTATGGGATAAATTCCTGGTGTTCAACGACAGGGTTATGAAAAAAATTGAAGGACTGTTTAAACGCAAAAAGAAAGACGGGAAAAGCGATGAGCCGCCGCAGGCGTAACTTTATCGGCTTAAACGGTAAACGAATTTTATAACTGCAAAGCAAAAGCCGCACGGCGATTACGCCGCGCGGCTTTTTCATTTCTTTTAAACGGGTATTGCGCCCGAATTCCGCTTTTTGCCCTTTCTCAGCTCCGCCTCTATCTCGGAGCACGTTTCGTTGAGTTCCTCCTCGGTCTCCGCAACCTCCACGCCGTCCAGAATGTTTTGAAGCTTGTACTCCTGGTTGAGATATTTTATCGTCTGATAGCCGATTACCGCCGAAAGCGTGCCGTTCGCCAGTCCCTGCACCGAGCTGTCCACCAGCACGGAAATGACCGACCCGAGGAAGGGCAGCCCCTTAGCCGCGTCCCCCACGGTGCGCGCTATGCCGTTGCCTATCTTTACGCCGCCCAGCCCGTAGGCGATAAGCGCGTTGCGCACGACCGCCGCAAAAATTTTGACCAGCCTGGTATCCGACGGACGGAAGCCGTACAGAAACACTATGTCCTTAATCATTTGCAGGTTGACCACCGCGACCAGCATGGTGTCAATCTTGCTGTCCTGCGACAGCGCGGAATACATTGCCGACTTCATGGAGCACTTGAAAATGACTTCCCTCGCGCTCTTTTTTACCGAGCCTGCGTACAGCGCGGTAAGCTGTTCCTTGATAACCGCGTCGTCGTGAAATTTGACGCCCGCTTCCAGCTTTTCCACCGTGGCGCTGTCGTACCAGCCCACGCCCGCAACCGTGTTGCACAGCTCTACTATCTTTTCGGCAATCTCGTAACGCACGCGCCTGTTCTTGCGCTTAGCCGCGCCCGCCGTCTTGTAGTTGACGTTGGTCACGAAATAGTCCGACTTGAAAATTTTAACCACGGGCACTATGTACACAACTATAAACAGAATGACCGAAACGCCCGTCGCCGCGTAACCCGCGTATTGGTTCATCTCCCACACGCTCTTGCTGACGGTGAAGAAGCACCACGCAAAGAACACGCCGATAAGCGCGACGATCAGCCTCAGAAAAAAGGTTGCACTGCGCGTGTTCTGCCGCTTGACGTACTTCTCCTCGTATTCGTAAATGGTCATTTTGCTTTGCTCCGCGGAGGCGGTTTTGACCTGCTTTTTATTATTGCGCCGCGCGCTTACGGCAACGGCGTTGGGCGCCACGGCTTCGGCAGCCGCAGCCTCCTTACGTTTATTCTTTTTCATTGCGTTTTCTCCTTTCCACATTAATTTCCTCGGCTTAGAAACGAGCAAGACAAGGAGCGGGAGCACCGACCGCAGGGAGTGTACACAGAAGTACACGACCAAGGCGGCGCGGACTGCGACACCGTATTGCGAAGTTTATAAGTCGAGCGTAAATTTGTATAACGAGGACTTTGTTACGCCTCTGTCTTTCGCGGCTTGTTTGAGAGCTTCTTTCTTGTCCAACCCCTGCGCCATATAGTGCTGAATATGTTCGCGCTCGGAAAGGGCGTTCAAAGGGTTTTCGCGCTCCGCCGCACCCTCGACGACTATCACGTATTCGCCGCGCTTTTCACCTTTCAAACCCTCTGCAAGCGTGAAGGCAACCGCCTCCTCGTGCAGTTTGGTTATCTCGCGAACCGCGCACGCGCGTCTGTCGCCGAACGCCGCAAACATGGAAGCAATATGGCGGTCGACGTCCTGCGGCGCAACGTGGAAGCACAAAGTCAAATCGCAGTCCTTATACCTTTCCAGCACCCGCTTGCGCTCGCCCTCCTTGTCGGGCAGAAAGCCTATAAAGGCAAACCTGTCCGCGGGAAGCGCCGAAAGCACCAGCGCGGAAAGAAAGGCGTTCGCGCCCGGCACCACTGTGTATTCCAGCCCCGCCTCTTTAAGCGCCGCGCACACCACGCTGCCCGGGTCGGATATGACGGGCATGCCCGCGTCCGACACGATTGCAACCGATTTGCCCGCGGATGCGGAAGCGATAATCTTTTCCGCCGCCTCGCGCTCGTTGAACTTATGGCACGCGATAAGCGGTTTTTTTATTTCGTAGGCGTTTAAAAGCTTTAAGGTGTGGCGCGTGTCCTCGCAATATATTTCGTCAACGGCGCGCAGCGTTTCCACCGCGCGGAAGGTTATGTCCTTTAAGTTGCCTATGGGCGTTGCGACGAAATAAATCATCCCGTTCTACCTCCGTTTTGCGGCGTGTTGACTATATCGGGCAGTATTTCCAGAGAGGGCTTGCCGCCCTTGACCCCCTCGACCATAACGGCGTACGGAAGCGCGCCTTGACAGCCCCTTATGAACTGCATTCTTTTGGGTTCCAGCCCGTGCGCCTTCATGGTGTAAAAAACTTCCGCAAGTCTGTCCGCGCGGTTGACCATTGCAAGCCTTCCGCCGAATTTCAGTTTCTTGGAAGCGGCTGAAATTATTTCGGGCAGGGTTATGGTTATTTCCTTGCGGCAGATTGCCTTTTCGTAGGCGATATTTTCAAAGCCGCCGCGCTCGTACGGCGGATTGCACAGAATAAGCGAAAAAGCCCCGTCGTATTCCGCGCCGATATCCTGCACCCTGCCTTCCACCACTCGGGCGGAAGTAAAGCCGTTATATTCCGCGGTGCGCCGCGCCATATCCGCAAGCGCGGGCTGCAACTCGAACAGAGTAAGCGATTTGATTTGCGGGTTCAGGCACACAAAATGAAAGCCGACCGCGCCGCACCCCGCGCAGAAGTCGGCAACGACGTCGCCCGACTTGCCCCTTGCAAAGCGCGACAAAAGTATGCTGTCCGAAGTGAAACGGTACAGCTGCCTGTTCTGAATAATTATTTTGTCTCCGAACAATTCCTCGGCGCACTCGCCGTCCTTTAAGATTAAGTCCATATACATTTTTGGGTAAGCCCCGCTTTCTATGAACGTGCAAATCACATAAAAAAGGCGGAGCGCTCGCTCCGCCTTTTATGCCTTTACTTACTCGGGTTTGATTGCACCGGTAGGGCAACCGTCTTCGCAAGCGCCGCAGTCGATGCAAACATCGGGATCAACTACGTACTTATCCGCGCCCTCGGAGATTGCGCTGACGGGGCAGGTAGCAGCGCAAGCGCCGCAGCTTACACATTCATCTGTAACAACGTGTGCCATTATTATAACTCCTCCATAAATAATTTTATCAAAACGGTATGCACGGAAAATGCTCCCGTCGAAGTTCATTATATCACACAAAATTCGTGCTGTAAAGGGGTAAAGGCAAATTTTGCGCCTTTAATTTTCCTGCTTTTCGGTCGGGTTGTTTGCCTGTCCGTGCCCGTTGCCTCTTTTGCGGTGTCTGTTTTTGCCGTTATGGGGACGTCTTTCGCCCTGGTTATTGCGGTTATTTTCACCGCCGCCGCTTGGCGCGTTTTCGGCGGGGTTGCGGTTTTCGTTCCGTCTTTCGCGGTTATCGCCCTTATTGTCGGGGCGGTCGCCGCGGTTTCTGTTGCGGTCGCGGTTGTTATCTCTGCGGTCGTTACGGTTTTCGCGGTTATCGCGCCTCTCGTTATTGCCGCCTCCGCGCCTTTCATTCTGTCTGTCATTGCGCCCGTGCGGCTGTCTGTCGCGCTGTTTGTCCGTATTTATGGCAACGGGCTCCTTTGCGCTTTCCGCACCCTCTTCGGAAAGAACGTCGTCCTCGTCGTCCTCGTCGAAGTTTTCCTTGCCCATAACGACGTTGCCGCGCATAAACCTTATTTCGTCCACGGGATATTCGTGGTAGGAAACGTTTTCGTTCTGCTCGATTTTAACCTTGACGAGCATCTTTAACATATTGACGTTTACCACCGTGCCCTTGCCGTCGGGCGTTTCCGCCTCGCTTCCTATCTTGGGCACCTTTTTGCACGCCTCTGCGTAGTACTCGTTTTCGTACGCAAGACAGCACATAAGCCTGCCGCACAGTCCCGAAATCTTGCCGGGGTTGAGCGACAACCCCTGGTTTTTAGCCATCTTGACGGACACCTTTTTAGGCTCCGACATACAGTTTATGCAGCAGCACTCTCTGCCGCAGGGGGCAAGTCCGCCCGTAATCTTTATTTCGTCGCGGATATTTATCTGCCTCAGCTCTATCCTCATGCGGAACGCCGAGGACAAATCTTTTATAAGCTCTCTGAAATCAACTCTGCTTTCGGCGGTGAAGAAGAACACCACCTTGCTGCCGTCGAACGCAAATTCGCAGTCGACCAGCTTCATATCCAGTCCGCGCGCCGCAATCTTTTCCTGCGCGGTCTTTAAGGCTTCGCCCCTGCGCTCGGCGTTGCGTTGAATCTGCTCCTCGTCGCGCTTGGTGGCAATGCGCACGACGGGCTTTAAGGGTGAAACGACTTCGCTTTCGTCCACCTCGCCCTCGGGCAACACCACGGTGGCGTATTCCAGCCCCTTGGCGGTTTCCACTATTACGCCCATACCCTTTTCGTAAGTTTCCTTACCGGGCGCAAAATAGTACGACTTGCCGCCGTTTTTGAATTTTACACTTACTATTTTAACCATAATATATCACTTATTTATTGCCGAGACGCGCAGAAGAAAATCGTATAAAAGCGATGAAAAATTCGCATTGAATTTTATATCCGCAAACGCATCGTTTAATTTCCGGACGGCAAAGCTTACCGCGCCAATGGAAAGCGCGCCTTTATATTCCCCGTCCGAAGCGTATTTTTTAAGCTCGCCGAAATACTTGCGCTGCATTTCGGAAAGCAGTTCCTTTTTGTATTTGAAGTCGGCGTACTTTGCCGCCGCGCTTACCGCCTTGCCCGTGGTGTCCGCCGCGCAGATTTCCTCCGCCGCCGCAACCACTTCCGCGTACCAGCCGCCGCTTATCATATTCTGCGCAATGCCCAACACTCCGCCGCACGCTTCCGCCGCCGCGCCGTTAAGGGAATTGCTCCCCTGCCGTTCCAGTGCCGCAAAGATTGCACCCGATGAAAACAGTGGTATTTCCAAAGTTTTAACGCGCGACTTTACCGTATCCAGCACGGGCGAAAGAGAGGTTGCGCCCAGAAGGAAGTGCACGCCTGCGGGCGGCTCCTCCAACACCTTTAAAAGCTTGTTCTGAAATATGGGCGACGCGTTGTTGAAATCGCTTATTATATAAAGCTTTTTATCGTACTCCAAAGGTTTTAAAGCCGCGTCCTCGACTATTGCCGCCGCGTCCGCCGCGGTAAGCTTTTTGTCGGGCTGGGGGTACACCTTCAAGTCGGGCAGCCCCTCCGAAAGGATAAGCCTGCCGCTCTTCGTGTCCTTGCTTTCGCCGAAAAATTTCAGGGCGAAAATTTTAAGCGCGCTCCTTAAATTGCGCTCGTCGGCAAAGTACAGCATATACGCGTGCGACAGTCTGTCGACCTGCTTATCGCCGCAGAAAATTTTATACGCCGCCGTGCCGCAAACGAGTTGTTCCATTAAATTACGCCCTTATCTTTTAAAAGCGAAAAAATTCTTTCCGCCGTCTCGTACTTGGTTCCGCCGCACTCCACGGCGCAAATGCGCGGATACTTGTCGACAAGCGCAAGATAGCCCGCGTAAACTTTGTTATGAAATTCCAGCCCCTGCTGTTCCATTCTGTCGCTCTTATCCGCGCCGTGCTTGCGCTCGAACGCCTTTTCGGGCGAGATATTTAAAAACACCGTGAGGTCGGGGGGATAGGAATTGAGCGCGACCGAGTTTATATCGCTTATATACTTTTCGCCCAGTCCGCGCGCCGCACCCTGGTAGGCAAGCGACGAATCGACGTATCTGTCACAGACGACCAGCTTGCCCGCCGCAAGCGCGGGTTCGACGATTTCCTTTAAGTGCTGTATGCGCGCCGCGGCGTACAAAAGCGCCTCGCACTCGTCGCACATACTCACGTTTTTACCGTCGAGAATTATTTTGCGTATCTGCTCGGCAACGTCGCTGCCGCCCGGTTCGCGCGTGACTATAAAGTCCACGCCCGCCGCGGTAAGCTTTTCGGAAAGCAGTCTTATCTGCGTGCTCTTGCCCGAGCCTTCGCATCCTTCGAAGGTTATGAATTTGCCCCTCATTTCTTTACCACTTTAATGTGTCCGTTGACTACGCCGAAAGTGCTGTTAGCCTTGGTGAGCGCCTGCACCGCCTGTTCGCTGACCAGCTCGCCCGCGATTACCACGGGAAGGCAGGGCGGCGTTATTCCCGCGTTGTCGGCGCACATTCTGCCGACGGCGCTCTTTAAAGGCACCCACTCGTACTTCTGGCGGTACGCATAAAGGAAGCTGTAAGTCCTTTCCGCGGTAGGTACGGGCGGCACTTCCTTGTAGGTGTTCTTCATCTTTTTGGCGCCGCACACCGCAAGCAGAGCCGACTTCAATTCGGCTACGTGACGGGGGTCGGTCGACGGGGAAATATAGAACAGCAGATATCTGCCGTCGTTCATTTCGGGGTATATGCCCTTCTTTTCCAGGAACGCCTGCGCAAGGTAGGGCGATACGCCCAGCGGCTTGAAATCGACCGCGAGTTTGGTTGCGTCCTGCGAGGGATAAAAAGTCACGCCTTTAAGCTCGGCTTTCAGCTCCGCAACCGCAACCTGCGCGCGCTGCAAAAGTTTGGGGTTGTTTAAAAAATACTTATAGCCGTACTCCACGCTTGCCATTACGGGGAAGCTGGGCGACGTCGTGCGGAACACGGAGAGTGCGTCCTCGACTCGGGTAATAAGCTTTTCGTTGTTGACGGCAACCACCGCGCCCTGCGTCAAAACGGGCAGAGTCTTGTGCGCGCCGTCCACCCACATATCCGCATAAAGACCGGCGTATCCCGCCTTTCCCGCGTTTAAGCAGAGGTGCGCGCCGTGCGCGCCGTCGACGAACAGCAGTCTGTCGTACTTCTTTAAAACTTCCGCGTACTTATCCAGCGGCGCTATATTGCCGTAGTAGTCGGGCGAAGCGATTATCATACCCGCAATGTTTACGTCGTTTACGATAAGCGTTTCGATAAGTTCGGGCGAAGGCGGCGTGAGTACGCCGTCGACTTCCGCGCCCTGCACTATTACGGGCTCGATATTCAGAAGCTTGCAGCCGTTGAAAACGCTCTTGTGCGAGTTGCGGGGAACTATGACCTTGTTGCCGAGTGCCGCCGCAACGTACAGCATTGCAAGTACGCCCGACGAAGAACCGTCGGTGGTTATATACGCCTTCTTTGCGCCTATGATGGAAGCTATATCCTCCTGCGCCTTTTTGATTGCGCCCGTGGGACAGCTTAAATCGTCGGTGATGCTCAGCTCGGTCAGATCGATGGGTGCGACGGGAAACTGCGCCTTGAAGTCGCCCGCGTTCTTGTGACCGGGCACGTGCATTCTGTTTCTGTCTTTACCCTTGAACTTATTCAGTTGTGCAAGAATTTCGTATTTGTACGTCATATATTTATACCACATTCCCTCGGGTCAGAAGCGAGCAAGACAAGGAGCGCGAGGAAAACCCGAGGGAGTTTACACAGAAGTAAATGACCGAGGGTTGCCGCAGCGCGACACCGTATTGCGACGCTTATAAACCGAGCGTTATTTTTTAGGTTTCATAGTGGGGAAAAGAATTACGTCGCGTATGGTGCTGCTGTCCGTGAGCAACATTACCAGCCTGTCCACGCCCATACCCAGACCGCCAGTGGGGGGCAGACCGTATTCGAGCGCCGTAATGAAATCTTCGTCCACCTGCGCGTTACAGCCGGGCTCCGCCGCCCTCTTTTCCGCAACCTGCTTTACGAAGCGCTGTTTCTGGTCGATGGGGTCGTTAAGTTCGGAGAACGCGTTGCCGAATTCGTGAGCGCATATAAAGTACTCGAACCTTTCTGTGAACGCGGGGTCGGTCGGCTTGCGCTTTGCAAGGGGAGAATTTTCGACGGGGTAGTCGTAGATTATGGTCGGCTGAATAAGCTTGTCCTCTACGAACGCTTCGAACAGCGCAATGAGAACGTGACCCTTGGTAGCCTTTTCGCCCTCTTCCACCTCGCAGTGCAGGTCCTTTGCGACCTTGCGCGCCGCCTCGTCGTCCGCCCAGCTATCGTAGTCCGCGCCGCAATATTTCTTAACCGCTTCCTTCATGGTAAGGCGCGTCCACTTTGCGCCCATGTCTATTTCGGTGCCCTGATAGCTTATCTTCGCGGTGCCGCAAACCTTTTCGGTGACGGTCTTATACAGGTCCTCGATAAGGTCCATCATGCCGAAATAGTCGGTGTACGCCTGGTACATTTCGATAGAGGTGAACTCGGGGTTATGGAAGGCGTCCATGCCCTCGTTACGGAAAATTCTGCCCACCTCGTACACCCTTTCCAGTCCGCCGACAATAAGCCTTTTAAGGTACAGTTCGGTTTCGATACGCAGGTACATATCCAGGTCGAGCGCGTTGTGCTTGGTCTTGAAGGGACGCGCCGCCGCACCTATTTCCAGCGTGGTTAAAACGGGGGTATCCACTTCCAGATAGCCCATATTGTCGAGATACGCCCTGATTTCCTTTAAGATTTTGGAGCGCATTACGAAAGTCTTTTTGACTTCGGGATTTACGATTAAATCAAGGTCGCGCTGACGGTATCTTATGTCCGCGTTGGTAAGACCGTGCTGTTTTTCGGGCAGGGGCAAAAGCGCCTTGGAAAGCATTTCGATATGCGTGCAGTGCACGGAAATTTCGCCCGTCTGCGTCTTGAACA
>CAMWHW010000016.1 GCA_947174175.1 uncultured Clostridia bacterium
TTATTGGTATGACCAAATTCTTCCGCCGTACGCGGCAAAAAAATAAAGCCGTGCGCTTTTTGCGCACGGCTTTATTCGTTATTAATCGTCGTCGTAATCGTCGGGGTCGGGTTGCGACCTGCGTTTCTTCTTGGAGCCTTTTCCGTTTGCGCCGCGCTTTCTGCCCGCAATAGTGATATACAGAATTGCTATGAGAACCAGCCCGACTATGAGCACCGCAAGAACTACCGAAGTGACGTTGGTGCCGTAATCGAAGGTCTTGTCGCCGCCCTGGGTCGGCTTGAAATCTTCCGCGGAAAACTGATAGGGGGTGAGGAAATTGGTTGCGACGTAGCCCGTCACGGTCTCGCCGTCCTCTTCAAATCTTATCTTGCAGAACTCCGTGCTCAGAACGGTATGAACGAATTTTTCAAGAACGGTAACCTGGTGTGCGGCGCCGCTGGGCAGCGTGGTTATGCGCGTGCTTGCGCTCATAAAGGGGGTGGTGTAAGCGCCCACGTCCTCGATTGCGTAATAGGTCTTGCCGTCGGTGTTGGACTGGCAGTAGGCGCGTTCGGTAAGGTTTTCGGTCGCGGTCACAAAACAGTCGCCGCCGATGGATACTACCGAGGCGTTGCCGCTTTCGCACAGTATAAGGCAGGGGGTGTTGCCCGTCGTCTTCTGCGTGCGTATAGGGGTGAACTTTTCGCCTATCTCCTCGACGTTAAGCTGCGTATAGTAGGCGTCCTTTTTAATCTGCGCAGTTTCCACGACGTCGGTCACTCTTTCAATCTTTGCCTTGGTTTCGCCCGAGTATATGTTTTTTGCGCCGTTGAAATCGGTATACGAAAGGTTGAGCGCTTCCGCCGTGCTTTCGGTTATTTTGTGCGGAACGTTGTCCTTGACCGCGTATATCGCGCCGCCGTATTCCTTCATTAAAGAATACCCCTCGCCGACCTGCGTATCGTTGCCTTCGTTCCAGTAGGTAAGCACGCCATCGTTATTTAATGTATAGAAAACTTCCTCAGTCAAATCTATTCTCGACCTGGAAAGCTTCTGAAATTCGTGTCCTTCCTCGGCAACGGCGGGCTTGGGCGAAGAGTAGAGGTAGACGCCGTCCATTATATCTTTAAAATAAAGGCTGCCCTTTTCGTCGTAATCAAGCGCCGCAAGCTCGGAAGTGTGAACGTACGGCACGAGCTGTCTTTCACCGCTCTCGTCGGTGGTGAGTATTCGCATGGACGTGCCGTAGGCAAAAGCGTAAGTATCCCCGCTGATTGCGTAGTCGCGCAACGGGGTTTCGAAGGTGAGCGTGCGCTCAAAGTCCTGCGGATAGTAAGTTTCGTTACCTTCCGCGGCAAACGCGCCGCCTACCGACATTATTGCCGCGCCGCAAGCTGCTGCCAGCGCGATTGTAAATAACTTATTTGCTTTCACGATTAAAATTATATCACCATTTAATTATATTGTAAAGGATTTAACGCCCGACTTTTAAATGCGTTTTGGTGATAACTCACAAATTTTTTACTCAAAAAAATAAATTTATCTTCCGAAATTTTTTTATTTGTACCATTTCTGTCATATTTAGTGGTTATAATAAAACTACAAACGCGAACAAATGTTTGTGTTTGTTTTCTCGGGAGGAGCGGAAGTGAAAATCAAAAAACTGTTAAGGTTCTATTTTTCTGCGGACAGCCTTAATAGAGCGCTTGACAATATCATAACGCGGCTGGCGCTTGCGTCGGGGGAGGACGTCTTTTCGGGTTGCGAACGCTACGCCGAAAGAATTGCTTCGGTAATAGAAGTCAAGTCCGAACTCGGCGGACTGTGGGCGCGGCTTGACCGAATTATAGGGGCGATGACGGAAAGGGACAAGCTTACCTTAAAGCGTTACGCGGCAATGCGTACGGGTCCCGTCGGTGCGGAGAAAAGGGAAATTCACCGCGCCGCCGTCAAGTTTGCGCGCAGGTCGGGCGGACTGCTTTCGGGCAGTCAGAACGTTTATAAAATTCTGTGCGCGTATCAGTGTTTAATAAGTCCCGCGCCTGATCCGACGGGTTAACCGCTTGACGCGGTGGCTTTCAGCCCTCTTTTCTGGGCTTTCTGGTCGCGAAATATATTATTAAGATAACGGCAACCAGTACCGCCAGAATTACTATCGCGACTATCGCGCCCACGTTGAAGCCGCCCTTGTTTTTATCGCTTCCGCCCTTGTTCGTTTCGTCGTCCGCGGGCTTTTCGTCGGGAAGGTTAAGGGGATAATCGTCGTTTGCCCCCTCGATATACCCGAACGAACCCTGGCAATACACGTAGGAATATACGGTCGCGCCCGAATAATACGTGCCGTAATATGCCGCTTCTACGGCAATCTGGCTTAAAACGGGCAGCGTTGAATTGTTATTGTTTACCGAGTAGTTTACCGTGACCGTCTTGTGCAAAAAGGTCACATCGGGCGTGCCGCTTTCAAGCGTAAAATCGTCCTTTCGGCAGTAACCGTAAAGCGCCTTGTATATGCCCGTGTCGCTTGCGTAGCGGGCGTAATACCAGTCGCCGTCGTCGCGAATGACTTCCACGCAGTAGGTGTAGGGCACGGCGAAAATGGACGTCGCCGTATTCTTTTCGGTGAAGAAATAGGCGGTGCGCGTAGCCGCCCTTGCGTAGTGTGATTCGGCGGCGTATACGGACTGCGGCGCCGCTGCGAACGCGGCAAGCATTATGCATATCAGCAAAACCGTAAAGCGTTTCATACTTACGAATTATAAGATATAACAAGATGAAAATTTACACGCATTTTGTCATAAAAGGTCTATGAATAGAGAAGAGATAATAAGCCGCATTGCGTTGATTGACAGAGAACTGAAAAGCCGCAGGGAGGAAGCGGGCGCGCTTGCCGCCTACAACTCGGGCAGGAAGAAGCACAAAAAGCAGATGGCGTTCCACAAGTGCAAAAAGCGCAACCGCTGGGTGTTCGGCGGCAACCGTTCGGGAAAGACCGAGTGCGGCGCGGTGGAGGCAATCTGGATGCTCAGGGGAATACACCCCTACCGCAAAAACAGAAAGGACGTCTTCGGGTGGGCGGTTTCGCTTTCGCAGCAGGTGCAGCGCGACGTTGCGCAGAGCAAGATTTTAAAGTACCTGCCCAAAAGCTGGATAGCGGAAATTACTATGCTTTCGGGCAGAAAGGATTCGCCCTCGTCGGGCATAATCGACCAGATAAAAATCAAAAACGTTTTCGGCGGAATATCCACGCTGGGCTTTAAAAGCTGCGACCAGGGGAGAGAAAAATTTCAGGGGTGTTCGCTCGATTTCGTGTGGCTGGACGAGGAGCCGCCCAAGGACATTTACGAGGAATGTCTTATGCGCGTTATGGATAAGCGCGGCGATATTTTCGGCACTATGACGCCCCTCAAAGGCGAGACCTTTATCTACAACGAAATATATCTCAACCGCCGCAACAATCCGCAGGTGTGGTGCGAGTTTATGAGCTGGGAGGACAACCCCTATTTAAAAAAGAGCGAGATAAAGCTGCTGTCCCAGTCTATGGATTCGTCCTCGCTGGACAGCAGGCGTTACGGTAAATTTTCGCGCGGGGCGGGGCTTGTGTATCCCGAGTTCGACAGCGCGGTGCACGTCATTCCGCCCTTTCCGATTCCAAAGGAGTGGCAGGACAATATTTCCATAGACCCCGGTCTGAACAATCCGCTTTCGGCGCACTGGTACGCCGTGGACTGGGACGGCAATATCTACGTGGTTGCCGAGCATTTTGCGGCAGGCAAGGATATAGAGGAACACGCGCGCTGCATTAAGGATATATCCGCGCGGATAGGGTGGAAGACCGACGCGCGGGGCAGGCTTTACGCGCTTATAGACAGTGCGGCAAACCAGCGCACTCTGGCAAGCACCAAGAGCGTGGCGGAGCTTTTTGCCGACAGGGGAATACTGGTCAACACCAAGGTGAACAAGGACGTTTTTTCGGGGATATGCCGCGTCAAAGAATATTTGAAGCGCGGCAACGGTCTGCCCGATATCTATATTTTCGATACGTGCGTAAATATGATTGCCGAGTTTACGGGTTACTTCTGGGCGGACGGCGACAGCCCCGTAAAGCGCGACGACCACTGTATGGACGAGCTGAGATATTACGTGATGAGCCGACCCCGTCCCGCCGAAAAGGAGTGCCCCGAAAGCGCCGTTTACGCCGACAAAATGAGGAGAATAAGGAGGCTGAAATCGACAGTTGGAAAACAGAGAAAGCGTTAGGGATGCGTTGAAAAAATGCGCCGTCGGGCTGTCCGCAAGCGAGATTGTGGAGGAGTTTGCGGTGGAAGACGGCGAGCTGAAATTAATAAAGAAAAAGGTTACGCGGCGCGACATTCCCCCGGACATAAAGGCGGTCAAACTGCTGTTGGACAGCGACGATTTGTCCGCGGCAACCGACGATGAGCTGGAAGAGGAGCGCGGCAGACTTTTGAAAATGTTAAAGGAGGGTGACAGTGACTGAAAGAGAGGAGAGCATTTTAAAGGAGGAAGCCGAGCTTGTTGCCGAGGTGCAGGCGGACTTTAAACGCAGGCAGGAGGAAAGGCGGAGCATTGAGCGCGGCTGGCAGCTGAATATGAATTTTTTGAGCGGCAACCAGTATTGCGACGTAAATACCCTTGGCGAGATAGAGGGCGACGCAAGCGGCTATTACTGGCAGGAAAAGCGCGTGTTTAACCATATTGCGCCCACCGTGGATACGCGTTGCTGCAAGCTGACGGGCATACGCCCCAAGCTGGCGGTAAGGGCGGCTTCGGAGGACGATGACGACAGACGTTCGGCAAAGCTTGCCTCGGCGATATTGTCGGCAACGTGCGAGGACTGCGACGTGGACGGAGCTATTTCCGCCGCCACCGTCTGGTCGGAAGCGTGCGGTACGGTCTTTTATAAAGTGATATGGGATTCGTACGCGGGCAACGAGATAGGCAGGACTTTCGACGGCGCGAGCGTGAGGGAGGGCAAGATTAAATTGCAGGTTGTTTCGCCCTTTGAAATTTATCCCGACACGCTCTCCGAACAGAGCTTGGTAAATCAGCCCAGTTTAATACACGCAAGGGCGGTGCCCGCCGAAGATATATTCGCGGCGTACGGTGTAAAGGTCGCGGGGCGCGACATGGAGGACTACGCGCAGTCGGCGGGGCAGAGCAGGTTTCAGCGCGCGGTAAAACACGGCTACGAGGTGGTAATCGAGAGATATATCCGCCCCAATTCGGAAAACCCCGATGGTAGGCTTACCATAGTTGCGGGCGACAAGCTGCTTTACGACGGCGCTCTGCCCTACGTCAACGGCGAAAACGCGACGCGCACTTACCCCTTCGTTATGCAGTACTGCACGCCGCTTGTAGGGTCGTTTTTCGGTACGTGCATAGTCGACAGACTCATTCCCGTTCAGCGCGCTTACAACGCGGTGAAGAACCGCAAGCACGAATTTTTAAACCGCATTGCTATGGGTATGATTGCCGTCGAGGAGGGGTCGGTGGACACGGACGAGCTGTTGGAGGACGGACTTATGCCGGGCAAGATTTTAATCTACCGCCAGGGCGGAACGCCGCCCGAAATGCTCACGCTGGGCACCGTGCCTTCGGAGTTCACGGTCGAGGAGGAGAGACTGGAAGAGGAGTTCAATAAAATTTCGGGCACCAGCGACATAACCCAGCGCGCGAACGCGTTCACTTCGGTGACCTCGGCAACGGGCTTGCAGCTTATAATCGAGCAGGACGAGGCGCGGCTGAACGTGTGCTACGAGCAGATTAAAGGCGCGCTTAAAAACATAGGCAAAATGATACTGCGCCTTTACAGACAGTTTGCCTCTTCGGTGCGGCTTATCAGGTTTTCGACGGCGGGCGACGCGCTTTCGCCCGTAAGCTTCAAGGGCAGCGATATAACGGGCGACGACGTCGTTTTAGAAGCGGACAGCGACATAAACATGACCCCCGCGCGGCGCATGGCGACCATATACGATATGATTGACAAGGGGCTGTTTTCGGACGAGAACGGAAAGATTAAGCCCGCCGTCAAGGACAAGCTGTTAAAGACGTTGGGTTACAACGGCTACACCGGCGGTCGGGATATGACCGAGCTGCACCGTCAGCGCAGCGCCGCGGAAAACGCCGCGCTTAAAGAGGGCGGAGAGGTTGCCGTAAAGGAGTACGACGATCACGCAGTGCACCTTGAAGAGCACACGGCTTTTCTTTTGACCGAACAGCTTACGGACGAGCAGGAAATGCGCATATGCGCACATCTTAACGAACATAAAAATAAAATTTCGGAGGTAATAAATGAAGGATAACCAAAACGTGGAAGACAAGGTTACGGCAGATACCGCGGAGGCGGAAGAAAAGGAAGCTGCGGCGGAGCTTGGCAAATTCAAGGACGTTAAGGCCCTGGCGGAAGCATACCGGGCACTCGAAGCCGAATTCACCCGACGCAGTCAAAGGCTGAAAGAGCTCGAAGAAAAGCAGGCGAACAAGGAAACGGAAACGACCGCAAGGCAGGAGATTGCGGCAAACGCGGAAGCTCCCTCGCAGGCGGCTTCAACCGGTACGGACGAAAACGCGGAAAGCGTTAAGCCCGTGCTCAGCGACGAAATCAAAAACGCCGTTATAGAGGAATATCTCAACGGCGTATGCGCAAGGCGCGGCGTGCCATTCGTTACGGGCGGCGGCGCGGTTGCGGCGCAAAGGCGCACGCCCACTACTTTAAGAGAGGCGGGCGCGCTTGCGGGAAAACTTTTTTCAGACAAGGAGGATAACTGATTGATTACTATTGCAAACGCCGACGCGGCGTTAAAGGACTACTATTTAGACGCGGTAAACGCGCAGCTCAGCGGCGAGGTTTCGCCCTTCTTCAACGCCATAGCCAAGACGGGTGAAAACGTTTTCGGCAAGGACGTTAAGCTTGCAATCGCCAGGGGCGGTATGGCCGGCGTGGTTGCGGGCGCGGAAGACGGAGAACTGCCTTCGCCCCGTTCCAACAGATATTACGGCGTGACTTTGCCGCTTAAAAACGTTTACGGCACCATTGAAATTTCGGACAAGGCTATGCGCGCTTCTGGCAACGCGGCGGGCGCGTTCGTCAACCTTTTAAACGCCGAAATGGAAGGGCTGGTTGCGGGCGCAAAGGCGAACTTCGCGCGTATGCTCTACGGCGACGGCAACGGACTTCTGTGTACCGTCGTATCCAAAAAATCGGACTTCGTACTTACCGTAAACAGCGCAAAGAGCTTCTTCAAGGGCTTGAAAGTAACGGTGGGAGCGGCTTCGGCTTTCGACGCAACTATTATCGCCGTAGACACGCAGAACGGTCTTATAACTTTGGATAAGGACTGCAAGAGTGTGACTTTTTCGGGCGGCGAAAAGATAAGTATTGCGGGCGCCGAGGGTAACGAAATTATCGGACTTTCGGGCATATTCGACGGCGAAACGCTGTACGGCTACGACAAGGGCGAGGAGACCTATTTCAAACCCTTCGTCAAGCACTGCGCCGCGGCGTCGCTCACCGAGGGCGATATTATCGACGTCATAGACGGGTTGGAGGAAGTCAGCGACGGCAAGGTGAATATGATTCTTTGCTCCCACAAGGTGAGAAAGCAGATTGCCAAGCTTATGACTTCCTCGCGCAGAATAGTAAACACCGCGGAGATTGCGGCGGGCTATTCGAGCATAGTCATAAACGACGTGCCCGTGTACGCGGACAAGTTCTGTCCCGACAACAGAATTTACTTCGTCAATACGGACGATTTTATTTTAAACCAGCTGTGCGACTGGGCGTGGCTGGAAGACGAGGGCGGAAGAATTTTAAAGCAGGTGGCGGGCAAAGCGGCTTACTCCGCAACGCTTGTAAAGTACGCCGAACTCATCTGCAAAAAGCCCTTTGCCCAGGGCGCGATTATGCTCGATAAATCTTAAAGGGTAAAGGAGGCGCAATGAAAGTTATAGACGTAATATGCCGTACCATGCGCCTTGTAGGCAGAAGCGACGCCGCCGACCAGATAGAGTCGGCGGCTGTTGCAAACGGCGCGGCGCAGGACGAGGCTTACGGTGCGGACGGAGAACAGATGGCGGTCGAAACGCCCGTTCTTTCCGATGAGGTTAAGCGCCTTAAACGCGCTTTTTTAACCTATCTCAACGCCGTTCTGGACGAGCTAGCGCGCGGCTACTTTCCGCTGGATACCGAGGAGGAGATGAGCAGCGAAAGCGGGGTTTACGCGTTTGCCGATTTTTTAAAGGCTCCGTTGAAGATAAACCGCGTAACCGAGGCGCAAAACCCCGTTGAATGGCATATATCCCCCAACTAGTTGCATACCAAGGCGAAAAATATCATCGTTTTTTACGAATACGCGCCGCCCGCTCTGGGTGAGGACGACGAGTTTTTCTACCCCGTGTTTGCGGTTGGTGAGCGGCTTGTGGAGTACGGTATGGCGGCGGAATATTTTTTGGTTGCCGGCGACGGAACGGGCTATTCCGCGTGGGAGAGCAAGTACCGCAACGAGATTGAAAATCTGCTTTCGCGCAGTTCGGTAAAGGACCGTATTCCGCCAAGGAGGTGGATATGAAGGCACGCGCAAAATACTCGTTCATGGGGCTGAATACCGAAGTCATGACGACCGTGCTCGTGGGCGGAAGCGAAGACTTTTGCAGGGAGCGTTTCGGCTATAAGCTGACCGCAAAAGGGTTGGAGCCGAGTCTGTATCCCGTCGCGGTGGAGCCCGCCGCGAAGATAGTCAATATGGTCTTTGCGGAGTATTTGCCAGCGCTCGGCTTCTCGCTGTTTATAACCAAGGGCGGACAGATTACGCGGTGGAATTCGGACGAGTACACAAAGCTTGCAACGGCGGCGGTGCTCAATCCCAATCCGCCTTTCGTGGTAGCCTGCGCGGACGGCGACGAGCCTACTTACGCGGCAATCGGCGGAACCAAAATTTCCATATTCAAGGGCGCAACCGTAAGCACGCACACGCTGCCTTACAGGGTGATCGGCGGTACGTATCACTGCGGCAGAATTTTCGCCGTGGACAAGGATGACCCGTATATTATCAGGTGGTCGGGCTTCGAACTGCGCGACTGGTCGCTTGCTATCGACGCGGGCGGTCATATGCGCATAAGCCCCAAGGGCGGCAAGGCGCTGTGCATAGTCGAGCTTGGCGAAAAACTGGTCGTCGTCAGGGAGAGGGCGATTACCGTCCTCAACGCATTGGCGGACGCGCGCCATTTCAGACTGGTGCAGTACGGCAGTATATTTCTGCCTGCGGTAAAGGACAAGACTGCGGTTGCCTGCGGCGGCAAGTTGTGGCTGTGTACGGAGGAGGGTTTGCACGTTTACGACGGTTCCGCTCTGTCGCGCGTGGAAGTGGATACGTGCGGCAGGGACTATTCGTTCGAGAGGACGGCGGCGTTTAAAAACAGATATATCTATATCACCTGCACCGACGGCGAAGAGCGCTGCTTTTTGGAGTACGACACGCAGACGGGCGAAACCGCAACGTTTGCAAAGGGCGGCGACATGCTGTTCTGCACCGACGACTCGGTGTACTGTCTTGCGGGCGAAAAGACCACGACAGTCAGCCTGCTTACCGCGGGTCTTGCGGACGAAAACCGCGTTTGGGTTTCGCGCAATATCGACCTGGGAACGGCGGCAACCAAAACGCTTAAATATATCACCGTCGAAGGCGAGGGTGACACGGAAGTTGTAATCGCTTGCGACGGACGGACGCGCACCGTCAACGGTCTTGGCAGAATTTACGTTGGCGAGGCGGGAGTGAACTTTACTT
>CAMWHW010000017.1 GCA_947174175.1 uncultured Clostridia bacterium
GCGTATGCGTTGCGCGCGCGTTCGCGCCCCTCTTCCAGTTCGGTCTTGCTCTTTTCCCACTGAGATTTCCGGTTTAACGCGCTCTGTCTGTCGGGGTGCGCAAGCTTGCCTTTCAGCTCCGCAATATCCTTTTCGAACTGCAAAATTCCGCTCTCCGCCTTGCCCGCCTGCACCTGCGCTTCGGCTATGCGCGCGGCAAGTTTTTCCGCCTGCTCCCTGCCCGCGGCTATCTCCGCGGCTATCTTGTCCGCCTTTAAAAGCGACTGTTTTATTTGATTAAGCGCGGCACTTTTTTCGCTTAATTGCTGCTTAACCCCGTAATATATGCCGTTTAACGCGTCTTTTACCTCTTTAAGCTTTGCCCCGTCCGCAATTTCCGTGAACTTTAATGCGTCCTTTTTAATGCGTTCGGAACGCGCCTCGAACGCGGCTTTAAGCCGTCCCGCAAGGTCGCTTGCCGCGCGTTCTTCCTTTGTCGCCTGCTCGGCAACCGCCTTGCAATTGTCAAGCTCTGCGGCGCTGCAAACTTCCTTTCCGTTTAAGGTTGCGGGCGCGGGGTGGTGCATAGAGCCGCACACGGGGCAGGGCTTGCCCTCTTCCAGCTTGCCCGCAAGCACGCCCGCCTGCGCGTCAAGATACGCCCTGTTCATTAAAGCGTAGCTCTCCTGCGCGGCAGCCGAACGGTAGCGCAGCTTAACATATTTATCCGCCGCTTCTTTATACTCCGCGTACTCGCCGTGCAGTTTTTCGACGTCGCTCAATATGCGCGAAAGCTCGTCCGCTTTGCCGTCAAGCTCCTTAACTTCACCCTGCAATTTTACCGCTTCTATTTCGGCGGTTTTAAGCTTTTCTTTTTCCTCTTCCAGCGCGGCGGTTTTATTGCGCGCGCTCTCCAACGCGGCGGTGGAATTACCGACAATTTCGTGCTGATTGAGCGCAACCGCCTTTAATCTTCCAAGCTCCGCGCGCTTGGTTTCCAGCTCGTCGTAGAGCGAAAGCTGAGCGTTTAACCGCGCAATATCGTCCGTCAAAGCGCTTATCTTTGCACCGTCCTCCGCGTGAGCGTCAAGCTCGGTCTTTAAACGCGCAAGCCTTTCCTTTTCTTCGGCAAGCTGCCGCGTGCACTGCGCGTGCTGCTCTTTAAGCTTCTCGCGCCGCTCCGCTTCGGCAAGCGCGACTTTCAGTTTGTCAAGCTCGCCGTCGCACTCCTTCAACTGCCCGTCGATAAGCTTCGCCTGCTCACCGTCCTCGTCTATGAGCTTTGAGATGAGTTCAACCACTTCCTCGGTAGGCGTGCCGCCTGCCTTTGCGGCGCTTACTTGCTCGTAATACGCACTGTTTTCGTCGCATATTATGCCGCGGATAAACTGCGCGATGGAATTGCCCGCCGACTCGTACTGCGCGCGCACGGCGGAAACCTGCTCTTTCAGCTCGTCCTGCAAGCGCTGGAACGAATGGGTTCGGAACACTTTCTGGAAAATCTTTTTTCTGTCCTCGGTGGGCGATAATAAAAGCCGCGCAAAGTCGCCCTGCGCAAGCATGGCAATCTGCGTAAACTGCTCGCGGTCAATTCCCAGAATTTCCACGACCGCCCTGTTGACGTCCTTTACCTTGGCAATAACCTTGCCGTCGGGCATTGTCAACTCGGCGTTAGCCTTCTCGCTGGTCACGCCGTCGCCGCGCGATTTTCTGCGCTCGTACTCGGGGTTGCGCACAATTTTATAAATCTTGCCGCAATACGAAAAACTGAGCTCCACGAAGGTCGGAGTATCTTCCGCGGCGTACTTCGAACGGAACATATACGGTTCTCTGTTCGCTCCGCTCGCCTCGCCGTACAGCGCGAATACAATCGCGTCGAACACGGTGGTCTTGCCCGCGCCCGTATCGCCGCAGATTAAATACAGTCCGCGCTCACCAAGCTTTGTAAAGTCCACCTCCGTGCGCTTGGCATAGGGACCGAACGCCGACATAATAAGTCTTAAAGGTTTCACCGCTCGTCCCCCCATATTTTTTCTATCAAACTTTGCACAAGCTCGCTCTGTTCGGGCGACATGGGCTTATTGTTCTGCGCCTCGAACAGCGCCGAAAACAGCTCCATAGGCGACCGCGCGGGCACCGCTTCAAGCTCCCCCGCCTGCGACGAGTTTTGCGTGCGTGTGTTGTCGTAACGAACGTTCATTATATACGGGTATATAAGGCGCAGTTTGGCAAGCACGTCGGGCACGTCGTCCTCATCGGTCAGCACGACGTGAACGAGGTCTTTCGTAAGCGTAGTGCCCTCGTAAAAGCTCTTTTTAGTCAGCTCCTCGTAAGTGCCGCGAATTTCCACTACGGCGCGCAACGGCTTTAAAGCGGCCGTGCGCACGGCTATATCGCCCTTGGCTTTGAGTTCGACTATCGTCACCGATTTTTCGCTCTTCGCTTCCGACAGCGAATATTTGAGCGGCGTGCCCGAATAGCGCACGCGTTCGGAGCCGACGTTCTGCGCGCCGTGCACGTGACCGAGCGCGGTATAGTCGAAGGGCGCAAAAATTTCGGCGTCAACGTTGCCGAGGTCGCCAACGATAAATTCTTCCGAACCCGAATGGCTTGCGCCCGTGACGAACTGATGAGCAACCAGAACGTTGCGCGCGCGGGTATCTATCTTCATGGCGTCAACGGCGGCTTTAAGCGCGTCGTTGTAGCTTTCAATTTTCTCCCCCTCGAAAAAGCGGCGTACGGTTGCGGGCTTGATAAAGGGCAGCAGATATATATTGACTTCGCCGAAATTATCGTGCAAGGTCACTGGCGTAATTTCGCCTGCGTATACGGGCGAAAAATGCACGCCGCTGCGCGACATAAGCTTTGCGCCGAAGGCAATTCTTTCCGCCGAATCGTGGTTGCCGCTGATAACGAAGACCTGCGCCCCCTTTTCGGAGAGCGCGTTTAAAAAGCGGTCGAAAAGCTCAACCGCCTCGGCGGACGGCACCGACTTGTCGTAGACGTCGCCCGCGATAATAACGCCGTCGGGCTGCTCGTCGGATACGATTTTAAGCACCTCGTCCAGAATATATTTTTGGTCCTCGATAAGCGAAAACTCGTTGTAGCGCTTGCCTATATGCAAGTCTGCCAAGTGCAGAAATTTCAATTTTTCGCCCCTTATGATTTATCCGTAATAACTACGTCGAAAAGGTCCAGTTTGCAAATCTGCGCGTAGAACATAAGGTCGTCCAGGGTGGGCAGGCTTTTGCCGTTTTCCCAGTTGAACACCACGCTTTCGGTAACGCTGAACACGGCGGCAAGCTCGGCACGGCTTATGCTGTTGTCCATTTCGAATTTGCAGTCCGCGCAGTTTGCACCGTCGCAGACGCCGTTTTTAACGCGCAGAACGCCGCATACGTAGCGGCGTAAGTTTATATTATCCTGCCTTAAAAGGCGCAGATTGACAGCCGTTTTCTGCCAGTTTACGTAGCTTCTTTGTAATTTTTCCATAATTTTATTTTACCGCAATCGCAGGCAAATGGCAACCGTTTAAGCCTTTGCCTTATAAAAATCTCCCCCGACCTTTCGGTCGGGGGATAATTTTAAGTTGTATTATGGTTTTAGATTAAGCACCCGTGATTTCAATATAGCAAAGATTGATGCTGTCATTTTTGGTTATAGTGCAGGTACCCGCCGCAACAGTTGCCTCAACGAAGCCGTTACTGTCGGAAGTATAATCGGTGCCGTTTATTTTAATCTTTTTGCTTGCCGCACTTACCTTTAACTTCACCTTTGAATTTGCCGCCAAGGTTATTGTAACGTTGGTGCTGCTTTCCATTTTTAATGGATCGCTATACGTTTCTCCGTTATATTCAAACGTCTCACCATCTTTATAGTTACCGGTAACAACAACATTTTCGGGAACAAGATTTGTCAAAGGTTTATTCTTGTCGTCTCTCGCAAATATAGCAACTACCGTCTGCGCCGCAATATCCGAAAGCGCGTCTTCCGCGTCGGTCAGTTTGGTAATGTCGCCGACTACCGTCTTCTGCGCGTCGGTCAAGCCGTCGTAAGCCGCTCTTGCAGCCTCTACCGCCGTCTTGTCTGCGGAGGTTACGGCAGCCTTTGCGGGAAGAGCCGCAATTTGCGCCTTTACGTCGTAGGGCTTCAAGCCTGCGTTAAGCGCCGTAATACCGTCGGTTACCTTGCTGTAATTATTAACCTGACTTATCTTATCAGCGGGGATAGCTTCGTACAGCGTTTTAACCTCGTTGTACTGTGCAAGCAACGCGCGCATTTCCGCCTCGGTGGTTGCCGTGCTCGTAGCCGCAAGGTTGGTAATCTTACCGTTAATAGAAGTTACCGCAATGTTTGCAAACGCCGCTTCCGCTTCGGTCAGCTTGGAAAGGTTGGTTACAAGTTCTTTCTGTGCCGCGCTCAATGCGTCGTAAGCCGCTCTTGCCGCGGTAATCGCCGTGCCCGCGCTTTCGTCAATAGTTGCGGGGATAGCGTTGATAAGCGCAGTCACCTTATCCGCAACTTCCTGGTCGGAAACACCGGGTAAGAACGATAATGCAGATAAAGTAATCTGCTTGGTATTTTTACCCGTCGCGTCGATCTGACCGCCGGAAATAACGTACGTTCCCGCTTCAAGCACGCCCGTATAATTTGTAACCTTACCTGCAATCAACGTACCGTCGGCTTTTAACAGCTCCGCATTCTGGTCTTCATTTCCACCCTCGGCGGTAAACGAAACTTCCGTTCTGTCCGCAAGCGTAAACGAAACGAACTGTCCCTTGCCTTTAATCGTGCCCTTTGAAGCGCTTACGATATTGCTGAACAATACGCCGCTCACTTCGCCGCCGCTCGTAGTTACCTGCGTTAAGTCGATAGTAAGTCCTTCCTTGGGAACGGTGAGCGCCTTTGTGGGTTTATTCTGTATAAATTCGGTATTTACCTTGCTGTAATCGCGTTTCTGTATGCCCGCATACAATATAACCTGAGCGCGCGCCGTTACCGAATCGGTTATCTGGCAGTCGCTGCGTTTATTTGTTGCGTCGTAATAGAACTGCGCGGGGTTGGTGTCGAAATGGCTGTAATCGATGCTGCCCGCACGGTACTGACAAGTATTCGAAACGTACTGGTCACGGGTGGTAACAGGCGTTGCAACGCCGCCCTTGAACTCATAACAAGCGTAGAACGTGTTGTTATAGAGCTTAATCGCACTCGTACCTTCCTGATTGTATTCGGTAGGGTTCTTGCAACCTTCGAAATAGTTCGCCTCGGCAAACATATACGCGTCCGCCCTTATCGACATAACCGTATCGGAAGTGTACTGAATGAAGTTATTGTAATAATGAATGTTTGCGTTTCTTGCCAAAGGCTGACGCGCCTTGCAGTTGTACCACCAGTTGTGGTGATAGGTCAGATTATACTGTAACGTTTGCCCGTTTGCACCTACAAGGTTAGTCTTATGGCAGGTTTCGAAATAGTTGTACGAACACGTGAAATACTGTCCGCGCTTGAAGTCGCAGCTGCCGTCGCCTTCCGCCTTATCGCTCTCCGCAGGGTGAGATGAATAACCGGGAAGGAACGTGTTGTTATGTACCCAACATCTTTCAACGGGCGCATAGAGCGTATCGGTATTTTTACTGCTGTCACTTTGACTGCTGCCGTCGGGATTTATTCCCTTTGACTGCACGCCTTCCATACCGAGAGCGTCTTCGGGATAATTTTCAAACGTTAAATTTCTTGCCTCGAAGCTCTTGCCCGCACCGTTATACTGCTGCAACGTATCCGAGTTTATAAAGTGAATACCCCAGCCGAATATTTTAGCGTCCTCACCAATACCCTCAATCGTCAGATTCTTTGCATTGGTTATACGCGCCATCATACCGTTGTCACCCTCGGAACCGCCGTTGCCCGTAGAGTTGTAATCGGTTAAACCCGTTATCGAAGAGTGACCGCCGCTAAGTTCCTCAGATTCAACTTTACCTATAATTCTTATTGCAACGCCGCCGTAAACCTGTGAAAGTTTAGCAATACCGACGTTCATACGGTCGTTACCCGAATATCTGCGGTTGTTGAGCATTTCGCCGATACCTTTATACTGAGTACCGTCGGAACCGCGCATATACTGCGAAATATCCTCTTTTACCATACCTTCGGCAGTGTTTTTATACACGTAGTCGAGGACGTCGTTTTTATTGCTGTCGGTAAGGTAAATAACCAACGCGTTATTTTTCAACGTGCCGTCGTCGTTGTAAGCGCCTACGCCGTCGGTATAGTTAAAGTGTGCGTAACCCGAACGGTCGTATTGGTTTACAGCCATCTCGGTAAGCGTGATTTCGTTGCCGCTTGACGGCGTAATCTTGAAGTCGTACTTTTCGCCGCCCTTCAAGCCGACTATATCCACCCTTGCAGTATCTTTCGTAATCTGACGGATAAGAGGCGCGTCGACCTGCGTATAAGTATTTTCGGAAGAGAGCTTATATTCGACTTTGGCGTTTGCTATATCGCCCTCGCCCCATTCGAACGAAGCGCCTTCGTTATTTGCCGAATTGTAAAGAAGACGAGCGTCTACCGCCACCCATATTGCGTACAGGGTCTTTGCACCCGTTATAGCCGTTTTGAAATCGAACGCGTTGCCCGTGCCCTGCTCGTTTTCATACCAGCCTTTGAGATAATGTCCCTGCTTGGTGACTGAGGGCGCGGCTACCTTGTTGCCGCTTTCAACCGATTCCGATTTTACTTCTTCGCCGCCGTCCATAAACTTAACGACGTAAGAAGTGCCGGGTGTCGGCGTGGGCGTAGGTGTCGGCGTAGGTGTCGGCGTCGGCGTAGGTGTCGGCGTCGGCGTAGGTGTCGGCGTCGGTGTAGGTTCCGGCGTAGGTGTTACCGCTTCGTTAGGGTCTTTATCGTCGCCCTCGGGCTTCTTTTTACAACCTGCCGCGGCAACGCCCAAAGACATTGCGCCTGCAAGCAGTATTGCAAGAAATGCTCCTCTCTTTTTCATTTTGTCATTATCCCCCTTGCCTTTTTAAGGCTATTTAATTACAATTTCCGCTCTGCGTTTGGAAAACGCAGAGCGCGGAGTACTCCGCGCTGTTGCTATTTTTAGCATATATACAGTAGTACAGAAATTATTTAACATTATTATACTACCCGAAGTTTTAAATGTAAACACATTTAGTAAGTTTCTTTCATTTTCCAGCAAATAAATTTGCCGCGCGACGTTCGGCCGCGCGGCATAAAAAGCTTAGTTTTTGAATATTTTTATTCCCTGTTCGTACTTGGAATTAAAGTCGTAAGTTTCGCCCTTGTACTTGAATTCGGGCAGGGTATCCAGCTGGACGTTGTGCAGACTCTTGAAAATGCTAGCGTCGACGTCAGGGTTGCGGGTGCGGAAGTCCTTTATAAGTTTTTTTATATCCTGCCGCGCCGACTGCCCCTGCTCGCCCAAGGTTAAATTTTCCGTAAGCTTACACGCGCACGCGATAAACTTTAAATTATTATAGTCCTTCCAGTGAATAATATCGTCGTCCAGAACGCAGTACAGCGGACGGATGAGCTGCATCCCTTCGAAATTTGTGCTGTTGATTTTGGGCATCATTCCTTGAATCTGACCGCCGAAGAACATTGACATAAGCGTGGTTTCAATGACGTCCGACATATGATGCCCGAGCGCGATTTTGTTGCACCCCAGTTCCTGCGCCCTTGCGTAAAGAAAGCCGCGGCGCATACGCGCACACAGATAGCAAGGGTGTTCGCCACCTATAAGGTCGTTGACGTCGAAAATGTCCGACTCGTATATGCGCGCGGGAATTTCCAGAAGGTCGAGATTGCTTTTGATTAGTTGCAGGTTTTCGGCGTTGTAGCCTGGGTTCATTACGATATATTCGGCTTCGAACGCTATTTCGGAGTGCCTTTTAAGCTCCTGCACGCACTTGGCAAGCAGCATGGAGTCCTTGCCGCCCGAAACGCACACGGCGATTTTGTCGCCCTCTTCGATGAGCTTATACCTCTTTACCGCCTGCAAAAATTTCGTCCATATCCCCTTGCGGAATTTGGTTATTATGCTGCGCTCTATCTGCCCGCACGGGGTAAGCTCTTTTGCCATTAGTCTTCGTCGTGGTCGTGCTCTTCCTCGTCGTGAGGGTCGGGGAACTGAGCTTTGTCGTAAGCGATTCCGTTCTTATCGTAATAATCTTTTATAGCCGAACGGATAGCTTCCTCCGCCAGAACGGAGCAGTGCATTTTGTGCGCGGGCAGTCCGTCAAGCGCCTCGGCAACCGCCTTGTTGGTCAGTTCCAGCGCCTCGGATATGGGCTTGCCCTTAATCATTTCCGTAGCCATGGAAGAGGATGCGATTGCGCTTCCGCAGCCGAACGTGTTGAACTTTACGTCGACTATGATATTGTCGCGCACCTTGATATAAATTTTCATTATATCGCCGCACTTTGCGTTGCCTACCTCGCCTATTCCGTCGGCGTCGTCAAGTTTGCCCACGTTGCGCGGGTTTGTGAAATGGTCCATTACTTTTTCGCTATACAGTGCCATATATTTAACCTCTTTTTAAATCAGATGCTGTTTTTCGCCCTTTTCGAGCGCTTCCCATACGGGTGAGATGGAGCGGAGATATTCCACTACTTTGGGTACTTCCTCCACGATATAATCGATTTCGTCCTCTGTGTTGTATTCCGAAAGGCTGAGGCGCAGCGAGCCGTGCGCAACCTCGTGCGGAAGTCCGAGAGAGAGCAGAACGTGCGAGGGGTCGAGCGAGCCCGACGTGCACGCCGAACCCGACGATGCGCATATGCCCTTTGCGTCGAGAAGGAGCAAAAGACTTTCGCCCTCTATCCCTTCGAAACACATATTGACGTTGCCGGGCAGACGACTTTTGGTATCGCCGTTGAGCTTGGAGTGGGGAATTTTCGAAAGTCCCGCAATCAGCTTGTCGCGCAGCGCCGCTTCCTTTTTCATATTCTTATCTAAGTTTTCAACCGCCTCGGCAAGAGCCGCCGCCATAGCGCATATACCCGCGATATTTTCGGTGCCCGCGCGACGTTTCCTTTCCTGCGCGCCGCCCTCGATAAGGTTTTTAAGTGGCACGCCCGTGCGACAGTACAGAAAGCCCACTCCCTTGGGTCCGTGGAATTTGTGCGCAGACGCGGACAGCATATCTATATTGTCCTCTACGACGTTGACGGGGATATGTCCGACCGCCTGCACCGCGTCGGTGTGGAAAATCACTTTTTTGTCCCTGCACACTTTGCCTATTTCGCGGATGGGCAGAACAGAGCCCACCTCGTTATTCGCGTACATAACGGTGACCAGCGCGGTGTCGGGGCGGATAGCCCTTTCCACCTCTTCCGCCGTGATATTGCCGTGCGAATGAACGTCGAGGTAGGTCACCTCGAACCCTTCCTTTTCAAGCTTTTTCAGGGTGTGCAGAACGGCGTGGTGTTCGAACGCGGTGGAAATAATATGCTTTTTGCCCTTGGCAAGTCCCGCGTAAGCCGCCGAACATATAGCCTGGTTGTCCGCCTCGCTACCGCCCGAAGTGAAATAAATTTCGTTAGGCTTTGCGCCAATCAGCGCAGCCACCTCTTCACGCGCCTTGTCCAGCGCTTCCTTTGCGACCTGCCCCACCGTGTGCAGCGACGAAGGGTTGCCGTAGACCTCCTTCAAATAAGGGGTCATTGCCTTGATTGCTCTGTCGCTCATTGCGGTGGTTGCCGCGTTGTCAACGTAAACAGTTTTAACCATACCGTTTTATATCCTACCGAATTAGTATGAATTCATTATAATAAATAATTC
>CAMWHW010000018.1 GCA_947174175.1 uncultured Clostridia bacterium
GAATATTCAAGCTTACGGATACGAGATCCACAAGCCCGACGACAAGATTACGGCAGACGATTTAATTTCGGTTGCAACGGCGCACGGAGGCAAGTGCCTGACCGCCGACAGCTTTGACGGCGATTTATACAAAAAGATGGACTGGGAAACGGTAGACGGCGAAAAGTTTACCGCGGATACCTACACCGTTCTTCGCGCGGGGCACTGGATAAACCCCCTTTACACTCAGTGGAAATGGGACTTTGACAGACTTTCCAAGACGGACAGAATTTTTGCGCGCATCTGGTACGACAGCCACGATAAGGACGAGGACTACGTTTACTACTTCGACGACAAATTCAAGGCGCACGCCGATAAGCTGAACAAATAATGAAAATAGCTATATTCTATTTTTCGGGCACGGGCAACACCGAAAAGGTTGCAAAAGCCTATCAACAATATTTCGAGGAGCAGGGCAACGATTGCGAACTTTTCCCCCTGCCACATAAGGAGCAGGTCAATTTATCACAGTACGACCTGGTCGGCTTCGGCTACCCCATTCATTCGTTCAACGCGCCGCAGATTGTTCTGAAATTTGCCAAATCGCTCCCCAAACCTAAAAAGGGCGACAAGCGCGTAACGAGGGCGTTTATTTTCAAGTCCTCGGGCGAGCCCGTCAAGATGAGCAGGGTTTCCTCTCTTAAACTCATAAAGATTTTAAAAAGGCGCGGCGTATACGTTGCAAACGAATACCAGTACGTTATGCCCTACAATATGATTTTCCGCCACACCGACCACACCGCGTACGCAATGTGGGAAACGGCGAAAAAGCTTATTCCTTTGGACTGCGCGGATATATTGAGCGGCGTGGAGAGGCACGAAAAGAAGATGCCCTTCGGCGGTTTTCTGGCGTGGATATTGCGCTGCGAACACTGGGGCGCGCACGTTATCGGCGTAGGCTACCGCGCCACGAAAGACTGCGTAGGGTGCGGAATATGCGCCAAGAACTGCCCCGCGGGCAACATAAAAATGAAAAACGGCAAGCCCAAATTCGGTGGCAATTGCTATATATGCGCGCGGTGCTCCTTCCACTGTCCCAAGGACAGCATAAGAATAGGACTTTTGAACGGATGGCGCGTGAACGGCGCATACTCCTTTAAGGACGGCGACCCCAACGAAAAGAACGGTCACGAAAACTACTGCAAGAAGGCTTACGCCAGATATTTCAAGGAAGCCGAGGAGCGGATAAATTCCGCGGCGGAAACGGCTGAAAACGAGCAATAAATTGGATTACGATAAGGAGGGTTTGCATGACAAACTCAGACGGATTACAGACCGCACGGGACAACTTTTCCAAGCTGTGCGCTGTGCTTGACGACAACAAATTCAAATACGAAAAGAACGACGAAGAGCTTTCGATTCACTGCCTTGCAAAGGGCAAAGAAATGCCCGTCGAAATTATAATAAAGTTCAACCCACAGCTGGAAATAGTTTCGCTGCTTTCTCCCCTGCCCTTCACCGTAAAGGAAGAAAGCCGCAACTCGGCGGCGGTTGCGGTGGCGCGCATCAACTTCGGCATGGTGGACGGCAACTTCGACTTCAACTATTCCACGGGCAAGCTCGTGTTCAGACTGACGGCAAGCTTTGCAAACAGCATACTCGGCAAGGACGCGTTCGAATACGTTCTGTTCACCTCCTTGCAGACGGTGGAAGAATACAACGGCAAACTTTTAACCGTGTGCGAAAAAAATATGTCTGTCGACCAGATATACAACTTTATTGACTGACGGAGGGGAAAGAAAATGGCTTACGAATTAAAGACGGCTCTTGCCAAACAGACCTACCGTACCCTTTTGAGCGCGATTGAAGCAAACGACTGGGTTTGCAGCCACAACGACGCGCAGCTTGCTTTGAACTTCGGCGTGCACGGCGACGACCTGGATATGGAGTTCTACGTTCTCGTAGACGCCGAAAGACAGATAGTGCGCTTAATCTCCCGTCTGCCCTTCAAGTTCCCCGGCAATAAAATTTACGAGGGCGCAATAGCAACCGGCATTGCCAACTACGCGTTGGTGGACGGCAACTTCGATTTTGACATTACGCGCGGCGACGTCATATTCAGAATGACAACCAGTTTTTTGTCCAGCGTCGTTTCCAAGGACGCGTTTATCAACCTCGTCAACTACGCGGCGTGGGCTGTGGACAGATTCAACGACAAGCTGTTCATGGTGAGCAACGGAATGATGAGCGTCGACGATTTTATTAAATTCTGTCAATAAATTATAAAACTTTCAAAGGCGGCGAAAACGCATGTTTCCGCCGCCTTTTTTTGAGTTAACCCCGTAATATGCCGCGGTTAACGCGGTTTTTATCACTTTTTGTCGCTTTTCATATTGTGCCTGAACGCAACCACCGCCAATACCACGCTTGCAACCAGTACCACCGCAATGGGAATAAACCCAAGCGCGGCAACGCTGTCGAACGCGTACACCGCGGGCGGCTCCGCTCCCGTAGGAGTATGCACCGCACCCGTAATTATTCTGCCGATATATACCGACGGGTAGAATGGCAACACCCTGCAAAACGTTTCGAAACCACCCATAGCATCCAGCGGCATCCACGCTCCGCCCAGTATGCCCGCCGCGGAAATAATTACCGATGTTATGCCGGGCGCAGCCTTGTCGTTGAGCACGCTCCCGAACAGCACGCCGAGGAATATGCAGATTAAAAGCATAGGCAGCATACCCACTATTAACAGCAGCGCCGCACCGAACGAAAAATAAGCGCCGCCGACTATCAGCGAAACTATCCAGCCGAAAGCAATGCAGATTATTTCCTGCCCCACGCCGACAACCAGGCAGGGCACGGTGTAGCCGAGCACGAAATCGACGGTGCGCATAGGCGACGTGTACAGACGAATAAGAAACGCCGAAGTTCTGTCCTTGGAAGTCAACAGCGCGACCGACAGCATAACGAATGTGAACGAAAACATAATCATTCCGGGTATCAGCGCTTTCGCATTGAAAACGTCGTCCATTCCGTCCGCATACTTGCCGATAACCGAAAACAGCACTATCATCACCACGGGAAAGCCGAGGCAGAAAATATATTGCAGCGGGTCGCGCAGAATTTCCAATATGTTTCTCTTAATAAAGGCGCGCGCGGTTCTCATATCTTTGCCTCCTTGACTATGCTGACGAAAGCGTCCTCAAATGACTTCTGTCCGCTTGAAGCTTTCAGCTCCTCCACCGTACCTACCGCCGCAACCCTGCCCTTGTTGAGCACGGCAACGCGGTCGCACAGCGCCTCTATTTCTTCGAGGTAATGCGAAGTCAGCACAACCGTAATTTTGCCTTTCAGTGCGCTTATAACCTCCCACAGCTCCCTGCGCGCAAGCACATCCAGACCAAGAGTGGGTTCGTCCAGAAAGAGCAGCTTGGGATCGGACACCAGCGCGGCGGCAATCGACAGCCGCCTCTGCCATCCGCCCGAAAGAGTGCCGGCACGCCTTGTCAATACTTCGTCCAGCGAGAACGCGGATATTACGCGTTCAACGGCGTTTTTCCTTTCATTCTTGTCGCCGTAATACACCTCGGCAAAGAACTGCAAATTTTCCTTTACGGTGAGCTTTGGCGCAACCGACGTTTCCTGCGGAGAAACGCCGATTATCCTTTTTATCGCGGACATATCCGTCCTTACGCTGTTTCCGAAAACGGACGCCTCGCCTTCCGTCGGCGAAGTCAGTCCGCACAGTATTTTAATAAGCGTAGTCTTGCCCGCACCGTTCACACCGAGAAGTCCGTAAAGCTCCCCTTCTTTGACTTGCAAATTGCAGTCGTTCAGTGCAGTGACGGTACCGTATTTTTTAGTCAGCTTTTCAGTATTAACCGCAAGCATTATTTATTACCCCTTTGCGCAAAGCGCGTCTTTAACCCCGTGAACATATCGGTGAGCAGCGTCTGCACCGTGTCCTCATCAAACTCCGCGTACGACGTTGCCGCCATTGCCGCGATGCCGTGCACGAATATCCAGCTTTCGAAGTGGAACATTTTCGCGCTCTCCCTGTCAAGCCCCGTTGCCGCCGTAACGGCGGTTAAAACGTTCTCGTAATCGCCGCCGTCCACAACCGGCGCTTCCTTGCTTCGGTCGCGCATAAACAGATATGAAAACGCTTGCTTTTCCTCGCGCGCAAACCTGATATACCCCATACCGTAAGCCTTGAATGGGGGATACTTGCCACTCTGCACCTCTCTTTCCAGATAGCCCTGATATATGCGCGTGATATTTTCGACCACGGCGGACTTGACCTCATCCATTCCTCCGAACGAAATATAAATGGGTCTTGTCGAGCACCCCAACTCATTTGCAAGCGTGCGCACGTTGAGCGCAGACATACCGCTCCTTCTAACGAGCTCTGTCGCGGCGTCTATGATTTTTTCCTTGGGTATTTGCTTAACCGCTGCCATTTACAGATTATACCCTTCCATTGGTAACACTTGTTACCATTATAAATAAACAGGTTCCCGTTGTCAAGCAAAATTCACAGAAATTAAAAACCGCCCGCGCGTTGAAAACGCGCGGGCGGGGTTGCTTCACCAATTAAATTCAAGTGCGTTTTAACGCGCGCTTTTTGCCGTGTAAGGCGCGCGGCTGCTCGTTGCCGCGCTTGTTGTACGCGGTCGTAACGATATTGGCGATAAGCTTATAAATTTCGCCGAATACTATTACCGAAAGCGACGCGCCGAATACCAGCCCCCACAGCCCCGCAGGAAGCGCAACAAGTCCGAACGCGGGTGCGAGCGGAGAGAAGCACAGCGCGACGTTTACGCCCACTCCGAGTGCAACGGTAACCAGCAGAACCTTGTTGGAGAAGAAGCCGTTAAACGCCGATTTGTTGCCCGAGCGCACGTTGAATGCCTGGAATAGTTCGGCAAACGAAAGGGTTAAAAACGCAACCGTAACAGCCGCTTCGTTGCCGTAGTTTGCAAGCGTAACCGCGTACGCTAAAATGGTTACCCCCGTAATATACACCGCCGAACACAAAACGGATAACATAGACGACCGCGAAAACAGCGCTTTTTCCGCCCGTATCGGCTTATGCTTCATATCGTCGCCGCTGCCCTTTTCCACGCCGAGCGCAAGCACGGGGAAGCTGTCTGTTATCAGATTTATCCACAACAGCTGCGTGGACGGCAGAAAGTCGCAACCGACGAATATGAAGGTTGCAATCATAATTGCAAACACTTCGGCAAGGTTGGTGGAAAGGAAAAACTGTATGGTCTTTTTTATGTTGGAGGAAATGCGCCTGCCCTCCCGAACCGCCGCGACTATGGTCGTAAAGTTGTCGTCGGCTATGACCATATCGGCAACGCTCTTTGTGACTTCGGTGCCGCTCTTGCCCATAACTATGCCTATATCCGCGCTCTTGACGGGCGGCGCGTCGTTCACACCGTCACCCGTCATTGCAACCACCTCACCCTGTGCCTGCTTGATTTTGACTATGATATTTTTATGCTTGGGCGAAACCCTTGCAAACACCCTGCCGCGCCTTACCGCGTCTTTGAGCTGCGGCTTGGTCATGCCGTCCAGCTGTTCGCCAGTGAACACCTCGTCCGCACTCTGCGCAATGCCAGCTTTCCTTGCGATAGCAAGCGCCGTTTCGGGACTGTCGCCCGTTATCATAACGGTGGTTATGCCCGCTTCGTGACACTGCTCCACGGCTTCCTTAACGCCCTCTTTCAGGTCGTCCATCATACCGCACAAGCCGAGAAAAGTCAGCCCCTCTTCGCTCAACTCGCCGCCGTCCTTATAAGCAAACGCAAGCACCCTTAGCGCCTCGGAGGACATCTGACAGTTCGCGCTATTAATACTCTCTCTGTCGGCGGCTGTCAGCGCGCGCGTCTTATCTCCGTCGGAAATACGGGTGCACCTCTTTAACACTTCCTCGGGCGCACCCTTGACGTAGATGCCCACGCCGCTCATTCTTTCGGCGCGCACGGACATCATCTTGCGCTCGGACGAGAAGGGAATTTCACCCGTTACGGAGTACTCCTCCGCCCAACCCTCCTGCTCTGCGTACGCCTTAATCGCAACCTCGGTGGGGTCGCCGATATAGCCGTTTCTGCCGCCCTTGACGCGCGTACATATCGACATACACGCGCGAATTTTGTCGTTTGACCCCCAACTATCCTGCGGCGAACGGCAGTTTTCGGCGGAAAAGACTTTAACGACCTTCATTTTGTTCTGCGTGAGCGTGCCCGTCTTATCCGAACAGATACACGTACAGCCGCCCAACGTTTCCACGCATTTCATCTTGCGTATAACCACGTTTTGACGGCTCATGCGCGTGACACCCATAGCCATGATTACGGATACGACAGCGGGCAACCCTTCGGGAATTGCCGCAACCGCAACGGCGACGGCGGTCATAAAGTTTTTCAAAAGCCCCGTGCCGCGCGCAAAGAATCCCACGGCGAACACGATTGCCGCAACGACTATTACGAAAGCGGATATAATTTTGCCCAGCTTGTTCAGACTCTTTTCAAGCGGACTCTGCCCCTTTTTGACGTTTTCCAGCATCTCGGCTATGCCGCCGATTTCGGTCTCCTGCCCGACTGCGCACACCACGCCCTCGCCGCTGCCGCCGACGACGTAGGTCGAAGAAAACAGCAGGTTGCTTGCGTTGGACTGCGTGACCTTTTTGCCGACTATAACGGTGTCGCGCTTATCAACGCTCAGCGATTCGCCCGTCAGCGCCGCCTCGTCGCATTTGAGTTCGTTGGACGAGAGCACGCGCAGGTCAGCGGGCACGACGTCGCCCTCTTCCAAAAGCACTATATCGCCCACCGTCAGTTCGGTTGCGTCGACTTCCATAACCTCGCCGTCGCGCCTTACCCGCGCTGTCGTGGAGTTGAGCTTTTTAAGGCTTTCTATGGCTTTGTCCGCGCGGTACTGCTGAACGGTGCCGACGACGGCGTTCAGGAATATTATGGAAGCGATTATCGCGGTATCAACGAGGTCGCTCTTTTCACCCGAAAAGAACGCGATAACCGCGGATATGCACGCCGCCGCAATCAGCAGTATGGTCATAACGTCGCCGAACTGGCTGAAAAACAGCCCGACGATCGAAGTGCGTTTTTTCTTTTTGAGTTCGTTTTTGCCGAACTTTTCCTGCCGCTTTATTACCTCTTCTCCGCTTATTCCGCGCTCGCTGGAACCCAGTTGTTCAAGTACGCGTTCCTTTGCCGTATCGGCGTATTTAAGCATAGTTCACCCCGAAATTCTTACTTGTATAAACTATTACTTAAATTACCGAAATATGCTTACGCCGAACGCCCGCAAAACGAAAAAGCCGTCCGCGCGTTTTGCAAAACGCGCGGACGGTATTTACCGCATATATAATTATAATTCGCTTCCGTCCTTCAATTCGGGGAAGCGCGTGCACAACAGTCCGAAAACGTATCGTGCGCAGGTATTCGCGCCGTAATTGGCGTGTACCGATAGCGCCGCCTGTCTGTAAGGCTGCAACAGCGCGGGGTACGCAACGAACTTTTCAATAAGGTTGCACGCCTTTTTAACGTTGAACTGCTTTATTGCGCTGCCTACCGTTTTAATGTAGTAATTGCCTATCCACCGTTCGATATGATTTGCGTAGTGCGTAATCATCTGCGGTACGCCGAAGAAGCAGGGTTCCGCCATAAGGCTTGCGCCGCTCTTTCCGCAGCATATATCAGATGCGGCAATCAACTCGAAAATATTGTCCGCAAGACTTATCGGTCTGAACACGGTCGAACCCTTGGACTGCAAATCTTTAAGCGCGTTATACAACTCCTCGTTTTTGCCGCAGACTACTATAAGGTTAATGGGCAAATCGCGTTTTAAAAGCTCCTTGCACATGGGCTGAGCCTTGCCCACGCCGTAACCGCCGTCCGCGACAAACACGGTGAATTTATTCTCGTCCAGCCCCAGCTTGCGCCGCAGAGCTTTTTTGTCGGTGACAACCTCGAACGCCTCCTTTCTGATAAGGAAAGGCACAAGCTTTAAATTGTTTTCGTTAAAGCGCTTTTTGTGCTTTTTCAACGCCGTTTTATAGCCCGTTGGCATGGAAACCATTGCAATGTCGCAGGGGTAGCTGAACAGCGTGTTTATCATAGCGTCGGGGCAATACATTGCTGTGAGCGGTCGGTTTTCCATCTTCATTGCGTAGTAGTTGGTTGCCCAGTGCGTACTGAAAACGAGGTCGGGTTTAAGCTCCGTCATGTGCTCTATGCCCTTGACGTCGGCGCCGTTGCCGATATATTTCACCGCCCCCCAGGAGGCAATTTTCGTGCCCCAGAAGGTCATATTAAAGGTCGCGTAAAAACCCATTCGCGGATGCTTATTGAACTTTTTAACGTCTTCTACAAGTCGCTGTTCATACTCGGCAAGCTGAGCGTCGCCCGTTTCGGTGAAAAACTCCGAGCGCACGACTTCTACCTTATCACCGTAAAGGCGTTCGAACTCGTCCGCTATGCTTTTCATAGGCATTATATGTCCCAATCCCGCTTCTGTATATGGGAAGACGACTCTGGGTTTACTCATCATTACCCCCTGAATATGTCCTAACTAATACTAATCAAGTATTTGCAGGTATTATTATGGAAATCGAAGCAATACGCGTTTCTCCCGAAACTCTGCCCAAAATATAAGTGGTACCGCTTACCAAATCAATCGTTACTTTATTGTCGACAATATTGATATTGCTGTCACTACTACCAGCAGTAACTTTGACGCTGGAAGGTATTTTATCAGAGCTTACGCCCGTCAAATCGCCCATAGTCAGAACGAGCTTTGCACCCGTCGGCAATTGGCTTGTAGTGATGAACTTAATCTTTGTTGCGCTCTCTAATTTAATATAATCTTTCGTCGTCGAAATCGACTTGGTCTGATTATCAACGTAGATATACAATTTCGTAGCGCTATCAAAATACTTTGCCGTACTTGCGCTCGGCGACAACGTATATTCTTTTCCGTTCGCCGCACTGAAATCGTCAATGACGGTTATCGTCTGTGCTTCACCGCCGGGGTTGGGGTTAGGGTTCGGATTAGGATTGGGATCGGGTTTAGGAGTTTCCGTGCCCGTGCCGCCGGTGCCGCCCAACGTTACGTCGCCGTTACGCTTCTGCACGCCCGCAAGCTTAGGAACAAGCTCCTTGGTCTGCGCGGCGGAAAGCATCTGCGTTACGTTCGACTTTTTATTTGTTGCGTCATAGTAGAACAGCGAAGTATCAACGTCGAAATACTTGCCCGACCCGACTACCGTATTATTGTTTGCAACTTTCGATTCACGCTTTAAAGTACTCTCGTTCGTATCGATGTGCAGATTGTCGTTTGCGGCGGGCGTTTTACCCGTAAACACACTGCCTAAAACCTTGGCAACCGCACCCGACTTTAACTCAATGGGAACGTTTGCATTTTCAAAGTAGCAGTTTTCGATAAGCGCAAACGCATTGCCGCGGAGCGACATATTGGTACCCGTCGAACCGTAGTAATAGTTGTTGTACATATGCATATTCGCCTGTCTGCCGAGAGGCATACGCGAAGAGTTTTGCTGGTAGTAATTGTGGTGGAACGTTACGTTTGCCGTAAGGCAGTCGTCGTCCGAACCGATAAGACCGGTCTTGTGGTTTTTGTAATAATGGTTATACGCAATCGTAATATTTTTTACGCGCTTGAAGTCGGTAGCACCGTCACCCTCGTGCTTATCCTGCTCGGGGCAAACGTCCCAATAGTTTTTACCCTGCT
>CAMWHW010000019.1 GCA_947174175.1 uncultured Clostridia bacterium
AAATTTTTTTGTGAAATTTTATTTTATTAATTCACAACAATTTTTGTGAAAAATTTTCATATTTTCAGCTTTGAGAGTAATAAAAGCTGATAGTTGATATAAGTTTACATTATTCGGCATAAAAGGCAGGCAACAATCGTTGAAATGAAAGTTGCAAACAAAATGATTGCAATCGCCAGAGGACGGCGCTTTTTTTCACATTTAGCAAAATATACGACCGATATGTAAAACACCGTTTCGCTGGAACCGTACAGCACGCAGGCGCACCGCGCTATATAGCTGTCCGCGCCGTGCTCCGAAATTATCTGTGTAAGATAGGCAAGCGAGCCGCTGCCCGAAAAGGGTTTTATAAGAATGAGTTTGGAAAGCTCCGAAGGCACCCCCAGTACCGAAAAGACGGGGGAAAGCGCCTTTGACATTGCGTCGGATAAATGCGAACGCTCGAACAGCTCGCACATAATAAAGGTGCAGGCAAGCAGGGGGATAAGCCCCATAACGAATTTAACGGCTTCGCCCGCCCCGCGCGAAAAGGACGAAAATACGTTCACCTTTTTAAACGCCGCGCATGCCAGCACGGCTATGAAAATAATCGGAATTACGAACTGCATTTTGCCCTTTTGCCCTTTAACGCGCGCTTAGCCTTTATTCTGTTAAACGCTATATACAGCGCCGCGCCGGTGAACGTCGAAACGAAGGTCGCTATAAGCGAGGGGATAGCAATATCGAACGCCGCCGTGCTTCCCGCCGCCGCGCGCAGCGCAATTACGGTGGTGGGTATAAGTTGTATGGACGTGGCGTTGATAATGAACAACAATTCCTGCGCGTAGTCGTTTTTATCCTTTTCCAGCGCGTTTACCGCCTTTACCGCGTAGGGGGTTGCCGCGCCGCCTATGCCCAAAAGGTTGCAGCTTATATTCATGGTTATGCTTTCAACCGCTTCCCTGTTTTTGGTTTTAAACAGCCGCGTGCATAAAGGCGATAAAAGCTTTGCGGCGCCCTGAGTTATGCGGCAGTCCTCGGCTACGGCGGAAAGTCCCATCCATACGACGTATATGCAAAACAGGGTAAGACAGCATTTTGCGGCGTTCATTCCGCCGTCCAGCATGGCGGGCAGAAAGTCGGCGGGAGCGGTAAAACACATAACCGCCGCCGACAGCAAAAAAATTGTCGTAAAAATGGCGTTCATAAAGTAATAATATTTGTCCGCGTGTCCGAATATTCTATAAATCAATTTACTTTTAGCTAAGTTTATGATATATTTTTATAGATATGAAAAACGCATTTTATTTAACTTCCGCAATAACCTACACGTCGGGCAAGCCGCATATCGGCAACACCTATGAAGTCATTCTGTGCGATGCAATCGCGCGCCTTAAACGCATGCAGGGCTATGACGTGATTTTTCAGACGGGCACGGACGAGCACGGTCAGAAGGTGGAATTGAAAGCCGCCGACAAGGGCGTGACTCCCAAACAGTTTGTAGACGACGTCGCGGGCACTATCAGGTCCATATGGGATATGATGAACGTATCCTACGACAAGTTTATCCGCACGACCGATACCGACCACGAAAAGCAGGTTGCGAAAATTTTCAAGAAGTTTTACGACCAGGGCGATATCTACAAATCGTCCTACGAAGGGCTGTACTGCACGCCGTGCGAAAGCTTCTGGACGGAGAGCCAGCTTGTGGACGGCAAGTGTCCAGACTGCGGCAGAGAGGTAAAGCCCGCCAAGGAAGAGGCTTACTTCTTCAAGATGGGCAAGTACGCCGACAGACTGATTAAACATATAATAACCCACCCCGAATTTATTCAGCCCGTTGCCAGAAAGAACGAGATGATGAACAACTTCCTTCTTGCGGACGAGTTCGTAGGCAAGAGCGACGAGGAGCTTTTAAAGGCGGTTGAAAGCGGCACGTTAAAGACCAAGTTGCAGGACCTGTGCGTTTCGCGCACGTCGTTCAAGTGGGGCATACCCGTCGACTTTGACAGCCGCCACGTTGTGTACGTCTGGCTGGACGCGCTGACTAACTATATCACGGGTCTGGGCTACGACGTTGACAGCCCCTCGCAAAAATATAAAGATTTCTGGGTTGAGCCCGTGCATATCGTGGGCAAGGACATAGTAAGATTCCACACCATATACTGGCCTATCTTTTTGATGGCGCTGGGCGAACCGCTGCCTAAGACGGTTTTCGGGCACACCTGGCTGTTGCAGGGCGGCGACAAGATGTCCAAGTCCAAGGGCAACGTTATGTATGCGGACGACCTCGTTTCGGTGTTCGGCGTGGACGCAGTGCGCTACTTCGTTCTGCACGAAATGCCTTACAATTCGGACGGCATTATTACCTGGGAACTTATGTGCGAGAGGATAAATTCCGACCTTGCAAACGTGCTGGGCAACCTAGTTAAGCGCACCGTTTCGATGACCAATAAGTACTTCGGCGGCAAGGTTGCGCCCACGGGCGTGAGCGAGAGCGTGGACGGTCAGCTTGTCGATACGGTATGCTTGGTAAAGCATAAAATGAAAGCGGCAATGGACGAGTACAAGATTGCCGACGCGCTTGACGAGATATGGGCGCTGTTCAGAAGGGCGAACAAGTATATCGACGAAACCGCACCCTGGGTGCTTGCCAAGGACGAAAGTAAAGCACCCCGTTTGCAGCAGGTTATGTACAACCTCTGCGAGGCGATTGCAATAGGCGCGAACATTATTAAGCCCTTTATGCCCGAAACGTGCGCAACCATTTTAAAGGAGCTTGGCACGGACGAAAGGGAGTACGAAAAACTGGATAAATTCGGTTTAACCCCCGAATATTGCGTGACTAACGAGCCGAAAACGCTGTTCGAGCGCGTGAATTTCGAAGATATCAAGGAAAAGATAGAAAGCATTTCCGCCGCACAGATGGCGGAAGCCGCGCCCGCCAAGGAAGAGGAGGAAGTGCCTCAAATCACCATAGACGACTTCTTTAAGGTGCGTATGCAGGTGGGTTTGGTCACCGCGTGCGAGGCGGTTAAAAAGAGTAAGCTGCTGCACGAAACCATTAAGGTCGGCAACAGAACGCTGTCCGTTTTAAGCGGCATTGCAAAGTATTACACGCCCGAGGAAATGGTGGGCAAAAAGGTAATCGTCGTCACCAATCTGCCGCCCAGAGAGATGAAGGGGCTTCTTTCCGAAGGTATGATTATCTGCGCGGAGGGACCCGGCGGAACACTTTCTGTCGTTTCTCCCGAAAAGGACTTGCCCGACGGCAGTTTGTTATCGTAATGTTTATCGACGTTCACTGTCATTTGGACCATGAAAATTACGGCGATATTTCCGCGCTTGTAAAAAGGTGCGCGGAGCATGGTGTGGCACGAATTATTACCGTCGGGTTCGACGTGCCGTCTTCGCGCCTCGCCGCGGAAATTGCGGAAGCGCACGAAAGCGTTTACTTCACCGCGGGTTTTCACCCCACCGAGCTTTCGAAATATAAGGACGGCGATTTGAAAATTATATCCGATTTGTGCGCGCATCCAAAGTGCGTAGCTCTCGGCGAAATCGGGCTGGACTATCACTATCCCGACACGCAAAAGGAGTTACAGCGCGAAGTTTTTATTGCTCAGCTGGAACTTGCGGACAGCCTTAAAATGCCCGTTCAGATACATTCGCGCGACTGTGCCGAGGATATGCTGTGCCTGCTTTCGGAGAAAAAACACCTTCTTAAAAACGGCGCGCTTATGCACTGTTATTCCCATTCGGCGGAGATGGCGGAGGAGTTTTTAAAACTGGGTTTAAACTTTTCGTTCGGCGGCGCAAGCACCTGGAAGAGCAATAAAAAGGCAAAGCGCACGCTTGCGATTTTGCCGCTTGAAAGTATCTTAACCGAGACGGACAGCCCGTATATGCCGCCTGCAAGCGCGTACGGAACTTTTCCCAACACGCCGCTTGCAATACCCGAAATTTGTAATTGCGTAGCGGATATTAAGGGGGTAACGCCCGAAACCGTGCAAAATACGGTTATGGAAAACGCGCGTAAGCTGTTTAAAAAACTCGGCTGAAAAACCGAAAGCCGCGGCTTTAAACGCCACGGCTTTTTTAATCTTTTGTCTGGTATGCCCGCAAGTTAAACGCGGGGTACGCTACTTAGTATCTATATTTGCGCCGCGGTTATGCGCCGCGCGCGGAGGAAGTTTATGGAAAAAGACGGACTTAAATCTACGCTTGCCGGCAGCGGCTTTTCGTTCAAGAAAAAGTTTGGGCAGAACTTTATTTCCGATACCACACTTTTGGAACGCATAGTGCGCGGTGCGGGCGTGGACAGCGATACGACCGTAATAGAAATAGGGTGCGGCGCGGGTACGCTCACGCGCGCGCTTGCGGGCTCTGCAAAAAAGGTTTACGGGTACGAGATTGACAATACGCTCCGCCCCGTGCTTTCAAAAACGCTTGCGGGACTGGATAACGTCGAAATAATTTTCAAGGACTTTATGCGCGTGCGCATAGACGAGCTGGAAAAAACTTTGCCGCCCTATAAGGTGGTTGCAAATTTACCTTATTATATTACGACGCCCCTCATTATGGCGCTTGTGGAAAACTCGCGCAAGTGCTTATCTCTCACGGTTATGGTGCAGGAGGAAGTTGCAATGCGGCTGTGCGCGCAGCCCGATACTCCCGACTACGGCGCGATTACCGCAAACGTGGCTCTGCGCGGGACGTGCTCGATACTCGAAAAGGTGGGCAGGGAGCGCTTTACGCCCAGCCCCAACGTGGACAGCGCGGTAGTGCGTATAGACCTCTGCGAACGCCGTCTGGACGTCGAGGATACAGAGCTTTATAAAAAGACCGTGCGCGCCGCCTTTTCCGCGCGCCGCAAGACTTTGGAAAACAATCTGGTAAACGCCTTTTCGCTGACGCGGGAGCAGGCTAAAAGTGCGATAGCCGCCTGCAACCTTGCCGAAGGAATAAGGGGCGAAGCGCTCTCTCCCGAGCAGTTTGCCGCCCTTTCCGGGCAGCTGAAAGTAACGCTTTCGTAACCCGAATCATATACTGTAAAAAAATTGCGGCCGAAAATTTTCATTCGGTCGTCTTTTTTTGTTCTTAAATGCTTGTCCACTGCGTATATTTAGGATAGGGTAAGCAAGGGGCTTAACCCGAAAACGGTTAAATGTAAAGGAGTACGAACTATGAATGAAGGCTTGGAATACGCACAAATGTTGGAAATACCCGTCAGCACCGTCAACGTCGTTAAAAAGAAGAGCTTGTTTGCGCGCAAGGCGAAGCCTGCGGACGATCTGAAAGATATGGTGGTCGACAGCGTGAACGAACGCGTCGGCGACGCGACCGCAATCTATCCCCAGGAAAATATCGGCTACGTGCAGACCGAGGACCTCACCGCGCCCGTCAAGGAAAAGAAGAAGATGGGCACCGCAGGCAAGATTATAATGGCGGAAGCGGCTGCGGCGTGCCTTATTGCGGCGGGAATATTTTTGACCAACGTATTCGTGCCCAACACGGCAATAAACACCTTTATGGGCAGCCTTACCGCAGTTAAGCAGAAGGAAGCCGATTATAAGGACTTCACGCTTACCTCGGTTATAAGCGACCTTTCCGAAGCGGAAATAGCAGTCACCGACGACGGCGTTATCCACTTCACGCAGAAGGCTACCGTATATCCCGTATGCGACGGCGAGATTTCGTCCGTCACCGAACAGGACGGTCTTTACACGGTTAAAATCGCGCATACCTCGCAGTTTTGCAGCGTAATTACCGGTCTTGATACCGTGTACGCTTCCGTGGGCGAGGAAGTTAAAGCCAACCTGCCTTTCGCTTACTCCAAGGGCGAAAACGAGGTCCGCGTAAGTATGTACGACGGCGAGACTTTATTAAACTGCTACACGCTGTCAGGCGCGGTGCCCGTCTGGAATTCGTGAAGGTAAAAATACATCCGCTGTTCTTTGCGACCATGTTGTTTTGTGCGCTGTTCGGCGGTCTGCCGTCGGCGCTCATTTGCCTTGTGACCGCACTCATGCACGAGAGCGGTCACATTTTTTGCGCCGCAAGAATGGGCTTTAAGTGCGAAACGGTTAAGATTATGCCGTACGGCGCCGCGGCTATGTGCGACGTGGAGGGCATTCGCGCGGGGGATGAAATACGCCTTGCGCTTGCCGGTCCCTTGGTCAACGCGGCGGTGTGCGTTGCGCTTGCCGGGCTGTGGTGGTTTTTTCCCGAAAGCTACGCTTACACCGATACTATTATGCGGGCAAACGTTGCAATGCTTGCCGTAAACCTGCTTCCCGCGTATCCGCTGGACGGCGGCAGAGTGGCTGGGTGCGTGCTTGCAAAGCTGTTCAAAAAGCGCACGGCTTTAATAATTTTAAAGGTAATAGCCTCGCTGTGTGCGGCGGCTCTTTTCGTCGCGTTCTTCTTTTCGGGCTATAACCCGACGATTATAATGTTTTCGCTTTTCCTCGTATGTTCGGCAATAGAAAAAGCCCCCTCGGCGGAGCTTATCAACTTCTCGTCGGAAGGCAAGCTCAGAAGGGGGATAGAGGTCAAGTACGTTTTGTGCGATAAAGAACTGACTTACAAGGACGCGTTCAAGCGGCTGGACGACAAGCGCTATTTAGTGCTGCAACTGTACGATAACGGCGTTGCCGACGAAATCACGCAGGACGAACTTTACGCCCAGGCGGGGGAACATTCCTTTTACGATAAGGTGTTCGACGACGGGGCGGCAAGCGGTGCGGATGAGGAGTGGCTTACGGGCGGTGAGGACTACTTTTCCAGGAAAGATTTGGAAAACAGTTCAACCGGCACTTTGCCTTCAACCACCGATTTGACGCATTCAACGCCAAGCGAAATCGCGTCGTCCACCGCACCCGAAAGCGAGCGGTAATCGTAGTTTATGGAAAACTCCTGCTTCTTGCTTTTAAGCAGTGCGCGCGTGTACGAAAAGTGGCGCTTCAAGCAGCGCTCCACGCCCGTCACGGTCACTTCGGGTTCGACCTTGACTATGCAGTCGTAAAGGGCGAAAGTCGCGCCCGTAACCTTTTCGCGCGGCAATATGTTGCGGGGTTGCGCGAATTTGCGGCTTATATAAAGCCCCAGATCGTTTTCGAACTTCATATGGGCAAGGGGCGACTTGGTGCCGTTTTCAAAGGCGTATATGGCGGGGTGCAGGGTGCAGTCCAGCGCGTAGTGCGTGGCAAAACCCGCGGCGTAGCTTGCGTTCGTATCCTTTAAAATTTCAAACAGCTCCACGGCGTTTACTCGGTGCAGTTTGCGCCCTAAGTTGGTCTGTTTAAAGTTGAGCTTATAGGCAAAGAACACGTCGCCGCCCTGCGCGCCGAGCATGTAAAGTGTGTGGTCGCAAATCTTGCTCTTTATATCTTTGGTGCAATTTTCAAGAATTTTCTGTGCGCATATAGCGTGGGAAAAATAATCGGGCATATTATAAGTTTTCCCGTTTGCAGTAAAATAAATACTGCTGAACCAAACCCGAATATTCTCCGAACATTTCAGTAAAGTACGCGTTGATTTTATTGCGGTCTTTAAGCGTGCCGCCAAAGTCCTCGCGGTATATCTTTTCTATCCACGTGTCTACGGGAAAGCTTGCCGACTTATGAAAGCCGAACAGGCACACGCAGTCGGCAACCTTGGGACCGACTCCGTGGTAGGAAAGTAGCTCCTTTTTGAGCGACGGCGCGTCAAGCTCTTTAAGGCGGTCAATGCCCTCGGAAGAGATGCGCTTTGCCGTTTCGACTATAAACGCGTCGCGGTAGCCCGCGCCCAGACTTTTATAGAACGCGGCGTCCTTTTGCGCAAGAATGGCGGCGGTGGGAAAGGTGTAATATTCCTCGCCCGCAAACTCGCGCTTTTCGCCGAGTTCCTTGCATATGCGCGAGATAATTCCCTTTATGCGCGGAATGTTGTTGTTCTGCGAAATGATAAAGGAAAAAACCATTTCCTCGGCGTCCTGGTTTAAAAGCCTTATGCCCTTGCCCAGTTCGCACGCGCGGGTGAGCACGGGCACGTTAAAGCCCTTAATTTTTGAATTAATTGCCGCATATTCCCTGTCTAAATCGAAAAAGGTATGAAAATAGTCGGGATGCTCGCTCTCTATTACGGTCTTTTTGCCGTCCGAATAGACGTAGCAAGCCTTGTCCGTGGTAAAGACTTTATAGCCTTCTTTAAACGGCTCGAAGCGGAAAATCTGTCCGCATTCAAGAACGTCCTTGGGGTTAAAATAAGTAGCGTCGAAATCAATCTTTTGCATAAAAAATACAGCCTCTTTACAAGGCTGTATTTTATCATTTTTTCAATTCCGTGTCAATCTTTAAACGTCACTTCAACCGAGCCCGCCGAAAGGTCGACGTCAATCTTTTTGCCAGCAACGGTTCCCGACTGATTTACAAGGTTGCAGCTTCCCGCCGACTTGTCAACCGAAACGGTGTACTCGCTCTTGTTGCCGATGACCGACAACTTTGCCGAGCCTGCCGAAAGGTCTATATCGATATCGTTGCACACCACGTCGCTTATATTCGCAACGCCTGCCGAAAGGCGGACGTCAAGGGAGGAGCACTCCGCGCCGCCAACCGCTATCTTTCCTGCCGAGAGGTGGGTTATCAACTCTCCGCATTTAAGGTCGCCTGCGGTCGTCGAGCCCGCCGACATACTTATGCGTATGTTTCCGTATTCACCGCTTGCAACCGTAGCCGCGCCCGCGGACAAATCAAGCTTTAAATTCATAACCTTGCCGTGGGGAACCTTGACGGTAACGGTGGGAATATCGTTCCAGCCGAACCAGTTGAAATGTAAGCGGTTTACGGGTTTAACTTTCAGCGTGCCCGCTTTTTCCTTCACTTCGTATCCGTAGTTTACGGAATCGGGGTAGTTGACCTCGATATTCTCGCCGTCGTAAAATTCAACGGCAATCGAGCCTGCCGAAATTTTCAAATCGAGGGTGGAGTTTTCCTCCGCCGCGGTAAAGGTCTGCATTTCGTATTCTACTTTGAACTTCCAGCCGTTCAAAGCCAGACCGGTGATAAACAGCGTTAATCCGATGGCAAATATCACTATGCCCAAGCCCAAAAATATTTTCCAAGCGTTCATTTTCTTTAAGCTCCTTTTATGAATTTAGTAAGTTTTTTCCAGAGGAAGCGCGTCAGTACGCTAAGCGGCGCAAGCACGATCAGACCGCCGCCCACGTATAAAAGTCCGCGCCCGATGATTGCAATGCCAAGCGAAGCCGTGCAGGAGGAGGTGGCCATCATACCTATCGACGTGCCCACCGAAATAAAGCCTTCTACTATTGCAACCAGCGGACTGCCAATCATAAACGCAGTTGCCCACAGCATTACCACGACCAGTATCAGGCTTGCGATTATGTGCCCCGCGCTCTGCTTTTTGGGCTGAGGCTGCGCGGTTGCCTGCGGCTGGGGCTGGGGTTGCGGTTGCGGCTGTGGTACGCATATCGGCTGAACAACCTGTTGCTGAGGTTGAGCGGGAGGAGGCGCGGGGTTGGGCGTAGGTGCGCCCTGCGGCGCACCGCCGTAGTTGTAATTATAATAATTGTAATTATAATTTCCGCCGCCCGAAACCTTTGCCGCGGGCTCATTTTTGTCGCCGTCCTTGCCGCCTTCCAAAATGCGCTTGGCTACGTCGTAGGGTGCGCCGAACTCTTCAATAA
>CAMWHW010000020.1 GCA_947174175.1 uncultured Clostridia bacterium
TATCGGTGTTGTAGTACCTTAAAGCTTGCACGTCGTCTACCAGTTGCGCGCTGGACTCGTTTGCCTTAGCCTGCAACGCGTTGCCGACGTTTACGCTGTCTGTCAGTTCGGCAAGCCGGTTTTTTAAGTCTCCCGCCAGCTGATTATTTTGAATGTTCATTTCCGTAGACATTGCGTCGATTGCGTTGCTGATTTTAGAGCAGTTTACGTAAATGCTGTTCTGCAAGGCGGTGAACCCGCGCTCTAACGTGAAGCAAATCGACTTGATTGCCGCCCTTATGGAGTTTTCCAGTCGCTCGGTCTGCAACTCGCGGTCTACAAGTTGTAACGCTTCTTTTATGTTGTCCGCGCGTCGGGTTTCAAGCTGATATATCACAAGGTCAAGGTGTTGCCAGTCGCGCTCGTCCAAGAGGGGAGTGAACTGCTCCGTCATCGCTTTATGATAAACGTTGCAACTTTCAACTAACGGGAAAATAGTTGCGTTTCTTTCGTTTAGAACTGTACGTGCCTCTTCGCGGAGTGCGGGTAACTTTTCAAGTAATTTATTAAATTCTTCTTTTGCGGCTTTGCGTTCGGCGGCTATGCGCGTAGTTTCCGCATTGCGCTCTTCGGAAACTCTATCCGCTTCCGCCTCACGTTCTTTTTGCAATTTTTCTAAATAATCATTTAGTCTTTTCTTTGCCCATTTTTTATATTTTAAATTCGATATGCCATATCCCATAAAACACATTGCCGTAATAAATAATGCAATGCCAGGTATTAAACAAAATAGAATTCCGGCACCAACGCTAGCTGAATCGCTATATGATTGATTACATTGTATAATAGAACACGTAAAACCGATAATAAGAGCTGCACAGACGGCAAAGCAAGCTGCAAAAATTATAAAATCTTTTCTTGCATGTCTATGGTAATCTGTGATGTCATTATTACAAGACCGGGATTCTTTGTCACCAATATACCGTTCATTTATCTCATTTTCTTTTATTCCATCAAGCTTGTCCTTGTATTCGTTTCGCAGCTTGGTTTCCAAGCCGTCGCCGCAAATATATTCGGCGTATTCAACGGGGTCTTCCGTGTCGCAGCGTGCGCCTGCCCGCATAGCGATATTATTCAGTTTTTCATAACATTCCTCGTCTGCACGTTGCGCCTTGTCGTGTTCGACGGATATTGCCGACAGTCCGCCGCGCAAAGCGTATAAACTGCCCAAAACGTCCGGGTTTGCCTTTTCAAGTTCCATAATTTTTCTCCTTTGATTTTGTTTATAAATAAAAAAATGCGCCTCAATTAAGAGACGCACCCCTATTTTAAGCAAATCTCCTAATTGCTGCTAAACAAAATCATTGGGTGAGTTCCGCGTAAAACGTACGGTATTACCAAATAATATCGGAGAATTGCCGATAGGCATTTCTTATATTATTTGGTAATATTAATTCAGATTAAAAGGCTACGCGGAAAAAACCGCATAAAAAATGCGGAAACTCCTTTTACCCAGTATTAAGATTTTGTTTAGCATATCGATTATACCACTTAACCGTCAAAAATGCAACATGTTTTTTTGAAACAGCATACAAAGAGGAAACGAGCCTTATTTGCCGTTTCGCAGTTTGTTCGTGATTCGTTCGTGGCGTTCGATAACGTCCGCCATAACGTTGTGTTTTTCGGCGGGCGGAGGGGCGGTTCGCATCTCCGCAGCGCCGTCGGTCGGCGCATTGAACTGCGGTGCGCTAAATTCGTTTTCCGAAAGCTGTGCGGAGGGAGTGCCGTTCTGCGCGGAGGACATACCGCCGAGCAGCTTCAAAAGATTAAAAAGAGCAAAATTTTCCGTGAAATGCATTCTCCTTATTATATTTTTTGGATAAATTCAGCCGTTTTTTATTGCGTAAACGGCGTTATTGTTGTATAATGACAAGGTATAGCAAGTCGTATAGGCTTTTTTGGAGATCATATGAGTAAACGGTTTACTAAAATTATATGCACGGCGGTTGCGGCAATTTCCGCAACGGCTCTGGCTTTTGCACCTGCCTGCGCCGTAAACTGGGCGGGCGTTGCCGAAAAGGATAACTCCGCGTACGTCGAAGGCACCAACGGCGGCTTCGTTGCCGAAACGGGCGACTACGTTTATTTCATAAACGGCAAGACGAAGAACACCGACGCAAACAAGTTCGGCACCGTCGTAAAGGGCGCAATCAAGAGAATCAAAAAGACCGACCTGGACGCGGGCAATCTTGCCAAGTGCGACACGGTGGTTCCGTCCGTTTATTATTCGGGCAACACCAACGCGGGTCTGTATATCTACGACGGCTATCTTTATTACACTACGCCCACGACTCAGAAGAACGCAGACGGCGTGGTGCTCAATTCCAACCTCGACTTCAAGCGCACCAAGCTCGACGGCACGGATACGACCAACGGATATATCTGGCAGAGCTCGGACAACGCGGTTGACTACCGTTACGTAAAGGTGGGCGACACGGTTTATATTCTGTACGCGATAAGCGAAAACCTTTACGGCACTTCGGTAACCAACGTTCACTCCGTAAACTGCACGACCAAGGAAAACAAAATTCTTGCGTACAACGTTTCGGACTACGCTTTCGACACGGTTGACCCCGAAAACCCCTACGTTTACTACACGATGAACGTTCCCCAGTTTCTGGGCGAAAGCTCCAACTACAAGTATAACCAGCTTTACAGGGTAAGGGCGGACGTCACCGAGTCGCCCCGCACCTACGATTTCAGCGAAATCGAGGACTACGACGCCGAAAAGGACCCCGTATATATCAACTACGGCGATTACGTTTTCGACGGTATCGGCTGGCTCAACTACAAGTCGGGCAGGCTTTCACAGCTCAATTACGCGTACGGCAGCGAAAAAGAGTATACTTTCGATAACTCCGACTACACATATGATATTCAGTGGTATAAGGACGGCGTGCTTTACTACACGCGCAAGGGCACTGAAAGTTCAAGTCTTACCAGCCTTTTCAAACTGACGCTTTCGGACGTCGACAAGGACGGCGACGGCAAGGTTGACGCGACCTGGGACGCTATCGAGGAGAACAAGAAGCAGGCTGACCCCGCTTTGAAAAATCTGCTTATCCGCGGTTCGGACACAACCGAATACGAATTCATTGAGATGGACGGCAATACCTATGCGATAAGCACGGGTTCGGGCGGCATCGTAAAGAGCCTCGTAAAGGACGAAGTCGTGGAAGAGGGCTTCCCCATGTCCGCGGACACGTCGGCAACCATTCTTGCCATAAGGGAAGAGCACGGTCATACCAATCTGTATTATTCTGCGACTGGCGGCAGCGGCTACACGATAAACCGCATTGCAATCGACGGCGTGGAAGACGATTACAGAAAGCTTTCCACTTCTCTGGAACCCGACCTGACCTACCGCAGCGTAAAGGTGCTTAATCTGGACGCGTGCAGCGACTGGTACAAGCCCGAGTTCGTGGGCAACAAGCTGTTCTTTGCAAGCGAAACCGCCGGTATGTCCGAGTACAACTATATAATGGTTTGCGACCTCGAAGGCGCGGACGGCGTTATGACCAACAAGGAAGTCAAGGCGCTCAACGACAAGTTTGAGGCTGTGACCGACAAGATAGGTGAGTACGACGGGGAGAAGAACGCTGACGGCACCGCCGCTTACGAAGGACTTACCGACGCGCTGAGATACGTTTACTACACTGGCGACACTGAATATATAGACGAGCTTATTCAGGCTTATATCGACGTTCTGGGCAAGGATAAAGAATACGCTTATTCGGAAGCTTCCGTAAAGATCGTCAAGGACTATCTTGCCGTGGAAGGCGACTGGGCGGACTATAAGGACGACTATAAGGAAATCAACGGCAAAAAGGTTTACGCAAATTCGCGCGATTATTACTACGCGGTGATTGGCGAAATGACCGAAAGCGATTCCGACGCGGTTGCAAGCTACTTCAAGGGCGAGTACATGAAGGAATACCCCGTTGACAACAGCACCTGGTACGAGAAGCTGTCCACGGGCGAAAAGGTTGGCTTTATAATAGGTATGTGCGCGGCTGGTCTGCTTGTAATAGGCGGCGCGGTATGGCTGACTATCTACCTCGTAAAGCGCGCAAAGAACAAGGGCGAAACCGACCACGAGAAGGCGTTTAAGGTGGATATCACCGACGACAAGAGCGTTGACGTTTACGGCGACGGTGAAGGCGTTGACGGCGCCGACGGCAACGGTTTGAGCGACTGAAATTTTAAATAAATTGTGCGGGCGAACGCGATTAAGCGGGTCGCCCGATTTTTTTGCGATTTTCGTAAATATTTTTGCAAAAAACGCTAAAATAATTTATTAAAACAGTTTACAAACTTTTTAAATACTAATATAATGTTACAGCGAAGAAAGAACGGAAAAACAAATCAGCTTGCCGTTCGGTCAAGGGGAATTTACTATGAATAAATATATAAAATGTCCGAGGTGCGAACTCAATTTTATAATTGAAGGTAAGCAGGAATATTGCGACGTGTGCATCGCGGAGATGAAGGGCAATAAGCTTGAATTTGCAGACCTGGAAGACGAGGAGCTGGAAGCAGAGCTTGAAAACGAATCTATGGAGCTGTGCCCCGTATGCGGCATTAACAATATGCGTTTCGGCGAAAGTATGTGCGAAGCGTGCAAAAAGCAGTCCGAATACGAGGAAGATATAGTCGAGGACGACGAGCAGGACGAGGAATGGAAGAGCTACCTTACCGAGGATACGGAGGACTTGTCGCTTGACGAGGAGGAGCTTGCTGAGGAGCTTGCGGAAGTGGGTGAAGAGGAAGAGGAATACGCCGAAGAAGAGGACGATTTCTTTGACGACGATATTGATTCCCTCGACGAGCTTGGCGACGACGATGACGACGATGATGACGACGAGGACGATGACGACGACTTGTTCTGAATAAAAATTTTGAAAAGTTTTAAAAGCCCCGCGCTAGGTCAGTGCGGGGCCTTTCTTATTTTTTACGGCAACGGGCGCAATGAATAAAATTGGTAAATTTCGGGAAAAATGTAAATATGATTAAACCCGAAATAACTATCAATTCAATTAAACAAAACATACGCGACTGCTACAAAAAGGCGGTCACGGTAAAACTCAACCTGGGCAGAAACAAGTTCGTCACTTTCCCCGCAACTCTGTCGGGCATCTATTCGTCCATATTTACGGTCGAGCCGTTCGATAAAAATTTCCTGGGCAAGACTGCGTATTCCTATTCGGAAATAATGTGCGGAAAGGTGTTTATAACTTTGGCGGAAAAGCGCGCATAATCTTTAAATCGTCAACATATTATACCTTGTAACCAAAAAGGAGCTGTGATATGTTGAAACAACTGCAAAATTCCGAAGGCTGTAATAAGCTTATAAAGCAAATCGAAAGTCAGAGCGTGGTGGAGTGCCGCTTTCCCCAATCGAGCGAAATAACCGAAGTGCTTGCGGTATATCCGCAGGTTTCTCTCGTTTCGTGCGAGGTATCGTCCGGGCGCGTCAATTACAGCGGCAAGCTTATATTGACCATAGTATATAGCGACGAGGACGGCAAGCTGTGCCGTATGCAGAAGGGTGCGGAGTTTTCCCACTTTGCGGACGACGACTGTCTTGCTCCCGCTCAAAGCGGCGTTTGCGCGCTCTCCTGCGAAAAGACTACGGTTAAGCGCGAAGGCTCCTCTTTCGTAATTGCCGCCATAATATCCGCGGATATTTCCGTTTACGCACGCACCGACAGAACTTACGTGTGCGGCGCGGAGGGCGCGTTCGTAAAGAAGGAAAGCGTAAGCTTTTCCTCCGCCGTGACCTTCTCGGGCGAGAGCGAGGTTGAGGACGATTTCGAAGCGGACAGCGTGGTGGACGTTCTCATTCCCTGCGCAAAGGCGGTCGTTCTGTCCTCTGCCTGCGGCACTGGCGAGGTGGAAGCCAGCGGCGAAATTTATCTTTCACTGTTTGCAATGCGCCAGCAGAACCCCATCTGTCTTGAAAGAATTATTCCCTTTAAGTGCGTAATACCCTGCGACGACGCGTCCGTCGGGCGCAGAGCGGCAACCCGTGCGGAGATAAGCGATCTGAACGTGACGGCGAACGTCAACGAGGATAAGGGCAGGTGCCAGATAGATTTCGTGTGCAACCTTAACCTCAGCGGCTGGTTTGCCGACGAGCATACCGAGGAGGTTGCCGTGGACGCATTCTCCGATACGAACGTTGTCACGCTTACGGACACCGAGGAGGTTATGCCGCGCTGCGTGGACGTAAAGGTGTACACCGAGCGCGTTTCCGGGCTTGCCGCAACCAAGAGCAAGCTTACGTACGACTGCAAGTTCCTTGCCGCCGCACTGCCCCAGGCGGAGTGCTCCTTCAACGAGCAGACGGGCTGCGTGGAGGGCGCCGTAAACACTGTGCTCATCTACGAGCAGAACGGCGAGATAAAGAGTACGGACGTCAGCCTGCCCTTCTCGGTAGTATTGAACGGTGCGCGTGAGGAAGGTCAGACTGTAACCGAGGACGTTGCGGTGTGCGGCGTGAGCGTGCGCCTTAAAGCCGAGGGCGAGGCGGAAGCCGAAGCCACCTTGAAGATATGCGTGACCGTATGCGACGAACGCAAGGTTACCTATCTTACAAAAATCGAGGAAGGCGAAGAGGTCGAAGTAAACGACTGCGCGGTATCCGTGTTCCTGCCGACGGCGGGCGACGGGCTGTGGGATATAGCCAAGAAACTTAAAAAGTCCCCCGACGACGTATCCGCCTGCAATTCGGAGCTTAAATTCCCGCTGACGGGCAAGGAAAGAATTATCGTGTACAGGGGTAAAAAAGCCAACTGAAAATAAACTGAGAGTACATACGGGCGTTCCGCAGGAAAAATGAGCGGTGCGCCCGTTTTTTGTGGGCATTATTATTGAAAACGCCGCCGCGGTATGTTATAATTTATCTATGAATTACGTTCGGGTCAAATCGTATGCAAAAATCAATCTCACGCTGGATATCACGGGCGTGAACGGGGGATATCATACGATTGACAGCGTGGTTGCAAGCATTGACTTATACGACCTGATAACCGTGAAAAGGCGCAGGGACAAGCTCGTTTCCGTGGCGATGCACGGCGAGGGCAGCGAGAGTATCCCTTACGAAAACAACAACGCGGCAAGGGCGGCGGAGCTGTTTATTGCGCGCTTCGGGACGGATGGCGTTGAAATTACCGTGTGGAAGAATATTCCCATGGGCGCTGGGCTGGGCGGCTCGTCCGCGGACGTTGCGGGCGTTCTTAACGCAATGGCCAAGCTGTACGATATTAACGACGTGCGCACTTTAAAGCAGCTTGCCGACGGACTGGGGAGCGACAGCGGATATATGCTGACGGGCGGTTTTGCGCGACTGACGGGGCGCGGCGATAAAGTCGAAAGACTGAAAAGCGGCGTCAGACTGGATATAGGTCTGCTTATCCCGAAAAGCGGCGTTTCCACGGCGCAGTGCTATTCGCTGTGCGATAGTACGGGGGCAAATAAGCAGTTTACCAGTAACGAGGCGCAAAAAGCCGTACTTGCGGGCAATAAGCAGGATATAGGCGCAAGCTTATCCAACGGGCTGTACGCCGCCGCAATAAGGCTGAACGGCGACGTTGAGGAGTGCTTTAACCAGTTAAAGGCGTTCGACCCGCTGGGTGTTAATATGACGGGTTCGGGCAGCGGCGTTTTCGCCGTGTTCGAAAACGACCAGTTTTTGCGGTACGCGAAGAGCAGATACCGCGGCAAGCATACTTTTATTACGACCAAAACGGTTGTGCCGACCAAGGAGGAGTAAAATGGCAGAAGAGAGATTGATTGACGAGGACAAGGACAGAAAGTACCGCATAAAGGTAAACGCCGACGGCGAGGAAGAACTGGTCGTTGAAGGCGAGGAGGAACAGCCCGCCGTTGAGGAAGTTACTTTCGAGGTGGAGGAGCTTACCGAGGACAACGAGGAAGAGGCGGTTATGACTCCCGAACAGCTTGCCGCCAAGCGCGAGCGCGAGGAAGCCGAAAGGGCGGAGCGCAGGCACCGGGTTGAGGAGCTTATAAAAAAGGCGGAAAGCGACTGCAAGCAAAGCAAGTTCGCAACCGCTCTGGAATACCTGGAAAAGGCGGAGGAGATTGACGGAGAGGACGGCGAAGTGCACGCGTTAAAGCTTATAGCCTACACGCGCAACTTTACCGACTATTCGCAGGTTGTTGCCGCCGCCGAGGGCGTTGACGACGTTAAGGAATACACCTCTCCCGAAAGAAAGGCGGAAATGCTTAAAAAAGCTTCGTCGTCGTTAGAGGCGAATATAGCGGAGCAAAGAGCTACGGTTTCCGAAATGCACGAGGAAAACGAACAAAAGAAAGCCGAGCGCGCCGTCAGATTTTTAAAGGACAGAAAGACGGCGATAATAGTTTTTGCCGCGGTGTGCGCACTGTTCGTTGCGTTCGGCGTGTTGACGGCGTATTTCGGTTCGGTCATATATTCTGTGTCGACGGGCACCTATCTCATACTCACCTGCGTGTTCGGCGGACTTACGTTTATAACGCTGATTGCGCTTGCGTTTGCGGCGCGCTATCTCAACATCACCTGCCGCAGGGTAAGGCTGAACAAGCGCAACACTTCCACGCAGCTCGGGCGCGATTTGCTTGCCGAGCAGGCTAAATTAAAGGCGTTAATTGCGGTATATGCCGTACTTAAAGGCGAATAATGATATATCTCGACCATGCGGCAACCACGCCGCTCGATAAAGACGTTCTTAAAAAAATGACGCCCTATCTGACGGAGGTATACGGCAACGCGTCCAGTCAGCATGCGTTCGGCAGGGAGGCGGCAAACGCCGTAATATCGGCGCGCGACGGAATTGCAAAAATTATGGGCGTGCCGTCCAATTGTCTGTATTTCACTTCGGGCGGTACGGAGGCTGGCAACACCGCGTTAAAGGGCGTGTGCGCCGCCAACCGCGATAAGGGCAAACATATAGTGCTTTCGGCAATAGAGCACCCCGCTCTGCTGTCGGCGGCGGAGGATATGCGAGCATACGGCTTTGAGGTCACTTTGGTCAAGCCCGACGGTCATGGCGTGATAAGTGCCGAAAGCGTTAAAGAGGCTATACGCCCCGATACGGTGTTTGCAGGCGTTATGTCGGCAAATAACGAAACGGGCGTTATACAGCACGTCAGGGATATTTATAGCGTTTGTAAGGAGCGCGGCGTATTCTTTTACTGCGACTGCGTGCAGACTGCGGGCGTGCTTCCCTTTGCCGATTTTCCTGCGGACGGCGTAGGTTTTTCCGCGCATAAATTTTACGGCCCCAAGGGCTTCGGCGGACTATATATGCGCCCAGATTGCCGTTTCGAGAGGCTGATTTCCGGCGGCAAGCAGGAAAGGGGACTGCGCGGCGGCACTACTTACGTTGCGGGCGCGGTAGGCGCGGCGTACGCTCTGGAAAAGGCGGTAGCAAATGCGGAGGAAAACAATAAAAAGGTTGCGGCTCTGCGCGATTATTTTATTAAGTGCGTGGTGTCCGAAATAGAGGGGGTAAGTTTGAACGGCGACGGTAAACGTCGCCTGCCCTCAAACGCCAACCTGTCATTCGACGGGTGCGACGGCGAGCAGATTCTGTTCGCGCTCGATTTAAGGGGCGTGGCAGTATC
>CAMWHW010000021.1 GCA_947174175.1 uncultured Clostridia bacterium
GCGTATAAGTATTTCCTGCGCTACAAAGATCTGATTCAGTATCTTCCCGACGAGTACGGCGAGGAGGCGGCAGTAAGGCGCAAGGTTGAGGAGGAGATGGAGGACGACGAGGAAACCGACGAGGTTTTCGAAATTCCCCAGGCAAACGTAGAAAACGCTCTGGAAGCGGGAAGCGGAGAGGCAAAGCAGCCTGAGGAAGCAAAGCCCGTCGAGCAACCCGCAGAACAAACGGTTGACCAACCCGCAGAACAGTCTACCGAACCTGCCGAACAGCCCGCACAGCCCGCGGAAGAACAGTCCCCAGAACCTGCCGCACCCGCGGAGGAACCCAAGGAAAAACCCGAAAAAAAGAAGAAGAAAAGTAAAAGCAAATAATAAAAAGCCGACGCTTCAAGCGTCGGCTTTCAACTTATTCTCCATAACCTTCCGAAGCAGTTCGGACACACTCCGCGCCAGCTTAAAGCGCACAGCTTGCAAACGTGATTTCCGCACGATTCGCACTCGTAAATCTCGCCTTCCGTCCAGTTTTTTCCGCCCTTAAAATCATTGCAGCCGCTCATAAAATCAGCTTGCGCAATTAATGACGTTTTAATGCGTTTCAGTACCTGTAAAAGCGTTAATTTTTGCCCGTTCCGCACAGTAAATTTTGCTAAAACGTTTGCCTTATTTCTAATAATATGGTATAATAAAATAAATATAAACGCCATTAAAAAATTGCTTGAAAAACGGCGTTAAAAAATCTTTTGTGAGAGGTGAATTTATGCCCGAAAAAGTGCGCTCCGATTACGATGCGAACAGCTTGAAAGCGTTGAAGGGGTTGGAGCCTGTAAGAGAGCACCCCGGAATGTACATCGGACCTACCGACGAAAAGGGTCTGCACTGCCTTGTAAGAGAGGTCATCGACAACTCTATCGACGAGGCGCTTGCCGGCTACTGCGACAAGATTGAAGTTACCATTTCCGCCGAAGGCTACTGCACGGTCAAGGACAACGGCAGAGGTATCCCCACGGGTATCAATAAGGAGGAGGGTATTTCGGGCGTCGAGCTTGCGCTTACCAACCTCAATGCCGGCGGTAAGTTCGGCGGCGGCAACAAGGCGGGCGGCTATAAAATTTCCTCCGGTCTGCACGGCGTAGGCGTTTCGTGCGTAAACGCGCTCTCCGATACGCTTATCGCGGAAGTATGCCAGCGCGGCCACAAATTCCGCCAGGTATACCACGAAGGCGTTCCCGAGGAACCTTTGAAGATTGTCGAGGATACCGACGCAACGGGCACGTCAATCTGTTTCCACCCCGATCCCACGATGTTCGAAACGGTTGATTTCAACTACGAAACGCTGAGAACGCTCCTTCGCGAGCTTTCGTACCTCAACAAGGGACTTACGCTCACGCTTGCCGATTACCGAGGCGAAAAGGTGCGTACGGACACCTTCTGTTACGAGGGTGGCGTAGTTCACTTTATTCAGGATATAAACGAGGGCAAAAACGTTCTGTTCGCTCAGCCCGTTTATTTTGAAGAAAACGAGGGCGACGATAAATTTCTGGAAGTCGCAATTCAGTATAACGACGGCTATTCGGAGCAGATTTTCCCCTTCTCAAACAATATCCGCCAGCCCGACGGCGGCACGCACCTGGACGGCTTTAAATCGGCTTTAACCAAGGTCATCAACGACGCGGGTCACAAATTGAAAATTTTAAAGGATAACGACAAGCTTTCGGGCGACGACGTGCGCGAGGGTATAACCGCCGTAGTTTCGGTCAAGATTGCCGACGCGCAGTACGAAAGCCAGACCAAGAGCAAGCTGTGCTCGACCTACGTCCGCGGCTTCGTTCAGAAGGCTGTCGTCGAGAAATTCGGAACCTATCTCGAAGAGCACCCCGCGGAAACGAGAGAACTCGTTCTGCGCTGTATAACCGCGCAGCGTGCGCGCGACGCGGCAAGGCTTGCAAGAGAGGAGACCAGGCGCAAGGGCGTTCTGGAAAGCACCAAGCTTCCCGGCAAACTTGCCGACTGTTCTGACAAACGCTCGGAGCTGTGCGAAATCTATATCGTCGAGGGCGACTCGGCAGGCGGTACGGCAAAGCAAGGGCGCGACAGGCGCTTCCAGGCAATACTGCCGCTGAGAGGTAAAATTCTCAACGTCGAAAAGGTGCGTATAAACCGCGTTCTCGAAAACGAAGAAATCAAAGCTATGATAACCGCATTCGGCTGCGGCATACAGGAAAATTTCGACGAGAGCAAGTTGAGATACGACCGCATCATAATAATGACCGATGCCGACGTCGACGGCTCTCACATAAGAATACTGCTTTTGACCTTCTTCTTCCGCTATATGCGTCCGCTGGTTGAAAACGGTCACGTCTACGCGGCGCAGCCGCCCCTTTACAAGGTTTCTGGCAAGGGCATAGAGGACACCTATCTCTACGACGACGCGGCTTTAACCAAGTTCAGGGAGGAGCACCCCGACGGCAAATTCGAATTGCAGCGTTACAAGGGTCTCGGCGAAATGAACAAGGAACAGCTTTGGGAAACGACTATGGACCCGGCAAAGCGCACCCTGGTAAGAATAAACGTGGAGGACGCCGTAGAGGCGGACAAAATGTTTGCTCTGCTCATGGGCGAACAACCCGAACTCCGCAGACAGTTCATAGAAGACAACGCCAAACTCGTTGCCGAGTTGGATATTTAAGGGGAGGAAAGAATTATGGCTAAAAAACAGACCAGCCCCGAGCTTACCGAAGAATTTGTCAAAACTCTGGCAATGACCAAGATGCTCGAAGTTGAAGTTGACGAAGAGCTTAAAAAATCGTTCATTGCCTATGCAATGGCGGTAAACGTTTCCCGCGCCATTCCCGACATAAGGGACGGCTTAAAGCCCGTGCACCGCAGAATTTTATATTCGATGCACGACCTCGGTTTGTACAACGACAAGGCGTTTCGTAAGTGCGCGCGTATCGTCGGTGACTGCTTAGGTAAGTATCACCCTCACGGCGACAGCTCGGTATACGACGCGCTGGTAAGACTTGCGCAGGACTTCACCATTAATATGCCCCTCGTAGAAGGTCACGGCAACTTCGGCTCTGTCGACGGCGACCCCGCCGCGGCAATGAGATACACCGAAGCAAGGCTTTCCAAAATCTCTTCGGAAATGCTCCGCGACCTCGACAAGGAGACGGTTGACTTCTACCCGACGTTCGACGATACGGGTATGCAGCCCACGGTTTTGCCTTCGCGCTTCCCCAATATGCTTGTAAACGGCTCTGACGGCATTGCCGTCGGCATGGCGACCAACATACCGCCCCACAACCTCGGAGAGGTTATAGACGGCGTCTGCGCGATGATTGACAATCCCGATATCGACGTGGACGAGCTTATGGAATACATTCCCGCCCCCGACTTTCCCACGGGCGCGCTCATTATGGGGCGCGGCGGCATAAGAAAGGCTTACAAGACGGGACGCGGCAACATAGTTATCCGTTCGCGCTGCGAGATAGAGGACTACCAGAGCGGCAACCAGACGCGCCAGCGTATAATCGTAACCGAAATTCCCTACCAGGTCAACAAGGCAAAGCTTATCGAAACGATGGCTAACCTCGTCAAGGATAAGAGGATAGAGGGCATTTCCGATATCCGCGAGGAGTCCGATCGCGACGGTATGCGTATCGTCATCGAAATCAAAAAGGACGCGAACGCGCAGGTCGTCTTAAATCTTCTTTACAAACATACCAACTTGCAGATTTCCGACGGCATAATAATGCTTGCGCTCGTGGACGGCGCGCCCAAAATCTGCACGCTTAAAGATTTCATTTATTACTATCTGGAACACCAGAAGGAAGTTATCCGCAGAAGGACCAAATACGATCTTGCTAAGACCGAGGAGCGCGCTCATATCCTGCGCGGACTCGTAATCGCGCAGGCATCCATTGACGAAGTCGTCGAAGTCTGCCGCAGCGCCGTTGACAAGAACGACTGCGTACAGAAACTGACTTCCCGTTTTGAGCTGGACGTAAAGCAGGCCACCGCGGTTGCCGAACTCAGATTGTACAGACTGTCCCATCTGGAAGTCGACAAGATTGCGGGCGAGTTGGACGAACTCGAAAAGGCTATCGCTGACTTCAAGGATATACTTGCACACGAAAGCAGAGTATACGAAATCATAAGGGCTGACCTTTTGGAAATCAAGCGCAAATATCCTTCGGAGCGCAAGACCGAAATTGCTGTAGACTTCGGCGATATCGACGACGAAGATTTAATTCCCGAGGAGCAGGTAGTTATCTCGCTCACGCACTCGGGCTATGTCAAGAGACTGCCCGTCGGCGAATACAAGGCGCAGCACCGCGGCGGCACGGGCATAACCGCTCACAGACCCAAGGACGAGGACTTCGTGGAAAATATGTTCGTCTGCTCCACGCACGACAACATCCTGCTGTTCTCCAACCTCGGCAGAGTATACTCGATTAAGGGTTACCATATACCCGAGGCGGCGCGCACGGCTCGCGGCAGAGCGATAGTCAATATCGTTCAGATAGCGCAGGACGAGAAAATCGAAACCATAATACCTTTCAATTCGGAAAAGCAGTTTATCTGTTTCGCCACCAAAAACGGTATGATTAAAAAGACGGACATTTCGCAGTTCGTCAGCATAAACCGCAACGGCAAAATCGCAATCAAGCTCAACGAAGGCGACAGCCTCATTTCCGTTCAGTACTGTTCGGAAGGCGACGAGATAATGGTTGCAAGCCGCAAGGGCAAGTGCATAACTTTCAGGCAGGAAGATGCAAGACCTATGGGACGCGACACCGCGGGCGTAAGAGCAATGAAGCTCGTCGGCAAGGACTGCATAGTTGATATGATAGTCGTTGACAAGGAAAAGGATATTCTCACCGTCAGCGAAAACGGCTACGGCAAGCGTACCGACCCTTCGGCATTCCGTGCTCAGGGTCGTGCAGGCAAGGGTATAAAGGCAGGCACATTCAACGAACTCACGGGCGCGCTCGTGTCCGTTAAGCAGGTCACCGACGAGGACGACGCAATGCTTATCTCGGACGGCGGCACGATTATAAGAATGCACTGCTCGGATATTTCGCGCATAGGCAGGGCGTCGAGGGGCGTAAGGTTGATGAGGCTCAAAAACGGAGTGGTTGCAACCGTAGCGCTTACCGAACGCGACGACGAAGCGGAAACGCAGGCACCCGAGGAGAGTGCGGCAGACGTTCCCGAAGAACCGGAAAGCAACGAAGAAGAATAATTTGATAAAGCAAAATGCCCTGCGGTCGTTACGACCGCAGGGCGTTTTTATTATTAGTCATCAATTTGCCTTTTTCTTCTTTTTGGGATGTTCCTCGCCGCGCTTTTTGGAGCCGTCTACGGACGACGGCATTATAATCTGCATAATCTTGATAAGCGATTGCGATATGGGGAACGCCGCTTCTATGGCAACTACGATAATCAGAATCTTCGAGTAGTGCCATTCGAGTTCGGGCATACCCGCGCACAGCTTGTCGGCAGTGTACGGTATAGCCAACGCCACGACGCTCAACACAGCCATCACCACGAACAGCACCAGTCTGAATCCGTTAAACGGCTGGCAGACTCTGAACAGCATCACCAGTCCCGAGAAGGTCAACGCCATCATACACATTGCCGTCTGGAAATTGTTAAATTCGCTTCCGCCCAGAGAGCACGTCAGATACATTGCCATTACGCACATTATCATCACGACAGCTCCCGAAATACTTCGGCTCATAACGTGTGTTATAAACTTGCCTTCAACTCTCGAATTGTTGGGTTGCAGCGAGAGGAAGAAGGAGGGGGCGCCTATAACCAGCACTTCCAAAAGGAGCATGTTGCTCGGTATGAAGGGATACGCTTCCTGCATGATAATGAATATCGTTGCAAGCACCGCGGTGAACAGCGTCTTCATAAGGTACAGCGAAGCCGAGTTTTTAATGTTATTGATAACGCGCCTGCCCTCGGCAACGACCTTGGGCATGTTGCCGAAGTTGTTGTCCATTAGGACGAGGTGGCTTACGTTACGCGCCGCCTCGCTACCGGAGGCAACCGAAATCGCGCAGTCCGCTTCTTCCAGCGCCAGTATATCGTTTACGCCGTCGCCCGTCATTGCAACCGTATTGCCCTCGGTCTTAATCGCGCGCACCAGAATTGCTTTCTGTTCGGGCGTAACACGACCGAAAACGGTGTACTTGTTTGCAACGTTTTCAACTTCCTTTTCGTTAAGCCCTTCAAGCGAGATAAACTTATCCGCATTATCAATGCCCGCGCGCTTTGCTACTTCCGAAACGGTTATGGGGTTATCGCCCGAAATTACTTTAACCTGAACGTCGTTGTCCTTGAACCACTTAATGGTTTCAATAGCGTCCTCACGGATATTGTCCGCAATGGAAATAACCGCAATGGGCTTTAAAAGCGTGGGCAGCTTGTCGCCGATAATGGGCGTGGAGGAGTGCGCAAGCACTATAACTCTCAGTCCCATCTGCGCGTACTGCTTAACAATTCTTTCAACCTTGTTGGGCAGGGGCTTCAACACGAACTCGGGCGCACCCATAACGAAGGTGCCCACGTCGGTAAAGGATACGGCGGAAAGTTTGCGCTTCGAAGAGAAGGGTATTTTCGCCGTCGGCGACAGCACGTCGCTGTGCCCGAAATGATTGTAAAGTGCAATCGAGGTCTGGTTATTGTCGTCCAGCGCGGCAAGCATACTGCCCATAATGTCGTTTAACGAGTATTCGCCTACCGTATTCAGAATAACCGCGTCGTTTACTTTCATTCGACCGTCGGTAATGGTGCCCGTCTTGTCCAGACACAAAACGTTTACGCGCGCCAGCATTTCCAGTGAGTACAAGTCGCGCACCAGCGTGTTGTTTTTGGTCAGTCGCAATACGCCGACCGCAAGCGCAACGGAGGTGAGCAGCAGCATACCCGAAGGTATCATACCGATAACCACCGAACACGTCTTTGCAAGCGCCTGGCTGTCCTTTAATGAGAGAAGCCACGCCGAAACGGCTACGCCTTCAACCGAGGCGGCGTTTCTCGTAACCAGGAAAACGCCTATCGCAATGGGGAAGATAACGACGGAAACGACCTTGATTATCGCCTTCATCGAGTTTATAAGCTCGGAATTGGGTCTCTTGTATTTCTTTGCCTTGGCGGTCAGTTTTTCAAGGAAGGTTTCCTTGCCGACCTTATCGACTCTGCACTTGCCGTTGCCGCTCGCAATAAAGCTGCCCGCATACAGCACGTCGCCGATCTGCTTTTTAATGGAAACCGATTCACCCGTTAAAAGGCTTTCGTTAACTTCCACGCTGCCTTCCGCAAGTATGCAGTCGGCGGGAACCTGGCTGCCAAGCTCCATAATAATAACGTCGTCAAGCACCAGCTCGCTGGTCGGCACTTCAACTATATCGCCGTCGCGCAGCACCTTAGTGGCGGAGGACGCCATAATCGAAAGCTTATCGATTGCAAGCTTGGAACGTATTTCCTGCACGATACCGATAATGATATTCGCCGCGGTTATAACTATAACCAGATAGTTGGTAACGCCCTGCATACCGGCAAGCAGCAGCGCGATAAACGCGATAAGGCACAGCAGGTTGAAGAACGTGCAGATATTGCCTATGAATATGCTTGCGTACGACTTGGAATATTTCTTGTTGGTGTCGTTAAAGAGGAACTGCTTGAATCTCGTTTCAACCTGTTCGGGGTTAAGCCCCTTGTTCAGGTCGGGCGTAAATCTGTCAACCTTGGTGTTAATCGCCATCTTGGGGTGGCGCTTGAAGTATTTAACGATTTTCGCCTTATCGAACGTTTCCTCTTTGGCTTCCGCAACTTCGCCTTCCGCAATGCTGCTCATAAAATCGGGCTGTTCGCCCTGATCCAGAGCGTCCGCGGCGGTAACCGCAGTCTCTTCCGCGTTTACGGTAGAGGAAGGCTTTTCTTCGGGCGCTTCGTCGTCCGCTTCGACTGGCTGCGGCTTTGCAGGCTTCGCAACCGTCGCGCGTATGCTCTTTTTGCGCTCGGTTCTTTTTTCGATTTTGGGTTCTTCGGATACGGGCTGATTGTCAACCGCCGCAATTTCGGGTTCGGCATTTGCCGTTTCCGTATTTACGGTGCTCTCTTCAACCGCAGCTTCCTGGGGAGTTTCGCCCTCGGGAGCTTCCTGTAACGAAGACTTTTTTCCGCGATAAATAATTTTGCTCATAAATTCCCTTCGAGTTTATTTCAAAATTAAGTCTGATTATATTCCTACCCCATAATTATAACACGTTGCGTGTTTTTTTTCAACAGAATAAAGCTCAATTTAATTGCATTTGACTATTTTTTGCCGTATAATATTTCCATAATTTACAATATATTAGCGGAGCAGGGTAAAAATGATTGATATCAACCTTATAAGAACCAATCCCGATCTGGTAAAAGGCAATATAAAAAAGAAATTTCAGGACGCAAAGCTGCCCCTCGTGGACGAAATTCTGTCGTTGGACGAAAAGAAACGCGCATTGCAGCGCGAGGGTGACGAGAGGAGAGCCAAGCGCAACGAATACGCAAAGCAGATAGGCGCTCTTATGCGCGAGGGCAAAAAGGAGCAGGCGGAGGAAATCAAGCTTGCGTCTAAGCAGAACAACGACGCCGTTGCCGAAATCGAGGCGGAGTGCGCAAAGGTTGAAGAACAGCTCAAAAAGGATATGATGTCCATTCCCAACATAATTGCGGACGACGTTCCCATAGGCAAGGACGACAGCTGTAACGTTCAGTGGAACACCTATCTCGAAGCAAAGGAAAAGCCCTTCGAAGTTCCCTATCACCAGGAAATTTTGGAAAGTCTGGACGGAATAGACCTAGACAGTGCAAGGCGCACTTCGGGCAACGGCTTCTACTATTTAACGGGTGACGTTGCGCGCCTTCATTCGGCGGTATTGACCTACGCCCGCGACTTTATGATTGACAAGGGCTTCACCTATTGTATTCCCCCGTTCATGATAAGAAGCGACGTCGTTTCCGGCGTTATGAGCTTCGAGGAAATGGACGGAATGATGTACAAAATAGAGGGTGAGGATCTGTACCTTATCGGCACGTCCGAGCACTCTATGATAGGCAGATTTATGAACACCGTCATAGACGGGGCTAAGCTTCCCCAGACGCTCACGTCCTATTCGCCTTGCTTCCGCAAGGAAAAGGGCGCGCATGGCATAGAGGAAAGGGGCATTTACCGTATTCACCAGTTCGAAAAGCAGGAAATGATAGTAATCTGCAAACCCGAAGAGAGCGACTACTGGTACGAAAAACTTTGGCAGTACACCGTTGAACTGTTCGTATCCATGCAGATTCCCGTCCGCACGCTTGTGTGCTGTTCGGGCGACCTTGCCGATTTAAAGCACCGCAGTCTGGACGTCGAGGCGTGGAGCCCCCGTCAGAAGAAGTATTTCGAAGTGGGCAGCTGCTCCAACTTAACCGACGCGCAGGCAAGAAGACTGGGTATAAGGTACAAGGATGCGGCAACTGGCAAAAACCAGTTCGCGCACACCCTCAACAACACCGTGGTTGCGC
>CAMWHW010000022.1 GCA_947174175.1 uncultured Clostridia bacterium
ATTACAAAATGCGTTGCAAAGTAAAGCCGACTTTATCGCATGACGTAAGAATATATTCTATTCCGTCCTTAACCGTGCGTAAGGGAAAATAAGCTTGTCCGTGAACGTGACCGAAAATAACTTTGCTCACGCCGTTCTGTTTGAACAAATCGGAAAAAAGCGTGTCCTGCAATTTGGGGTTTATGGGCGGATAGTGCGTCATAACCAGAAGAATATCCCCGTCCTCCCTGACCTTTTCGACAGCCTTGAAACAGAGTTTGAACCTTTCGGCTTCGCGGGCGTACAGCTTTTCGTCGTGCTCGGTATAGTCCGCACTGCCCGGACAAGACCAGCCGCGCGAGCCGCAGATTACCACGTTGCCGAACTTTACGCAGTCGTTTTGCAGAAAGAAAAAGCTTTCGTCGGGAGCCGCGTCGCGCAGCTTTGTAATGCCGTTCCACCAGTAGTCGTGGTTGCCGCGGATAAAAATTTTTTTACCCTTCAAACCCTTTAAAGAGTGCAAATCGCACAGCCCTTCCGCTAGGACCGTACCCCAGCTGGTGTCACCGCAGAGAAGTACGATATCGTCGTTCGAAACCTTGCTTTGCCAGTCGTTTTTAATTTTATCAAAGTGACCTTCCCACCCCGCGCCGAACACGTCCATAGGTTTATCGCACGCGCCCGAAAGATGCAAGTCGCTTATCGAAAATATCTTCATAATTCAATTATAGCATACTTTACGGAGTTTTTAAAGCGTTTTGTTTTAAGGTTAAAATTTTGTTATAATTAGCTTAAAATAGGCGATTATGTGTGACATAGTACTACTTACTTTGCTAAAACACGCAAAAATAGGCGGTAAAACCGTTAATTTTACCGCCGTTGATTGTTGCATGTATTTTCTTGTTACTACCCCTATTTGCAGTTGCAGCTTCTGCCCTGCGGATAGAGCGGCAGTTCGAAAAATCCTGCGCAGACCTCTTTTGAATAGTCCTGTGCGGGAGGAATTGCGCAGTAGCCGTAGCTGGGCACGAGAATCTCCACGTCGATTGCAATCTTTAAGATTATGCTGACGCAGGAGTTAACCGTGAACGTCTCGGTCTCGCTGTTGAACGTACCCTCGGCGGAAACCGCGGAAGCTTCCGCTACTACCTTATAGGGCATAATCGAGGGCGCGGGAACGAATAAAAGCACGTCTTCGGAAACGCTGATAGTTGCGGCTGCAACCCCCTCTGCTCCGTTCGCGTCGGTGTACACTACCTCTACGGGAATGTTTACCGTTGCCTGCACTCTTGCGCAGCCCTGTTTATCCGCAAGCCTATCCACGCTTACGTTGGTTAACGTTGCGCCCGCGTTGGTTGAGCGCATGCTTATGAAAGTGAGCGGATATGTAGGATTGGCGGGTGTGAAAGACGATACCGTCAACGTATAGTTTTCTAACTGCACCTGCTTAATGCACGCGTCGAAAATTTTCTGTGCCTGAATGCACACCTTTTCGCACATGCCGTTTAAGGGGTTGCCGTTTATTGTGCCCGGGCATTTGTCCGATTGAAAATTGGAAAAGAACGACATTTTTACCTCCGTTTTATTTATACGCCGTAGCATTAATGCTGTAATATTTCGGTTACTGTATTTATATGCCGCCGCACTTTATCGTGTTACGGCAGCCAGATTCTGAGCGTAGGATATACGGTTTTATTATCGTTTAGTTCCGTCAGCTCTTTTTGGTCGACGTTTTCGCGCGCGGCAATCGAGGCGTAGGTATCGCCCGCAAGCGCATAGCAATATCGTTTCGGGGGTTTTATTTCGATTATGGCTCCGCAGAAGACGTCGCCCACGGGACACGAAAAAACCGAAATTATATCCTCTTTTTTAACCCGCCCCCTTACGCGCAGGTATTTCCCCTGTTCCTTGACGAGCGAAAACATACTAACAGTATATTAAAATGCGACAAAATTTGTGAATATTCGGCACCTTTGGTTTGTAGAATATTGTTGATGAAGAGCAATATTTATAAATCGGCGGCTCAGGTCACCGTTTTTTCGACGTTCGAAAAGATACTGAGTTTTGTTTACAGAATTATTTTGTCGCGCTCGATAGGCGCCGAGGGGCTGGGCATTTACCAGATTTGCCTTTCGGTATTCGCGGTATTTCTGACGGCGGCTTCAAGCGGTATTCCCGTTACCGTTTCGCGCCTTATCGCAAAAAATACGGCTACGGGCAACGCAAAAGGCAAGCACGCCGTAGTTTCCTCTGGCGTGCTTTTAACCCTTGTATTTACCATTCCCGCGGCGCTGGTGTTGTTTTTTGCGCGCGACCTATACTCCTTTCTGTTTCCAGACAGAGATTGCGTAGACATCTTCCTGTGGCTGTTGCCCGGGCTTATTCTTACCTCCATTTACGCGATTATGCGCGGTTCGTTCTGGGGAAACAAGCAGTTTTTGCCTTACAGCGTAATAGAGCTTGCCGAAAACGCCGTTATGGTTGCCTGCGGCTGCGTGCTTATAAGCTTTGCAACTACCGCTAAAAACGGCGCGCGTGCGGCGATAATCGCCGTTCTCATATCCTATATCTTCTCTTTTGCCGTGTCCCTGGGCTGGTATTTCATCAAGGGCGGCAAGTTCGTAAACCCCAAATCGCAGTTCAAGTCCGTGGCGAAAGCTTCGCTTCCCATCACGGCAATGCGCACTTCCACCTCGCTTTTGAATTCGTGCGTGGCAATGTTCCTGCCCGCCCTGTTATCCCGTGCGTGCGGTTATTCCGGCAGCGAAGCTTTGGCTCTATACGGAACCGTTCTGGGCATGAGCGTGCCTATGCTGTTTATTCCCAACTCCCTTATCGGCTCGATTGCCGTGGTGGTTGCGCCAGAAATGAGCGAAAATTTTTACGCAAAGCGCACCGAGCTTTTAAGGCGCGACATAGAAAGAACGCTCAAATCCGCCGTTGCGATTGCCACCGTGCTCATTCCCGTTATGTTTACGCTGGGCGAAGATATAGGTAAACTGTTCTACGCAAGCGAATTGAGCGGCGTGGTTATAAGGCGCTTTTCCTTTATGATGCTGCCGATGTGCATTTCCATGATTACGACTACCATACTCAATTCGCTTAACTACGAAGTGCGCACACTTATCTACTTCTTTGCGGGCGCCGTGGCTATGATAGCGATAATTCTGATATTTACGGGACTTTTGGGCATAAACGCCTACATGGTCGGGCTGACGATGAGTTTCGTAATTACTGCGGCGCTCAATCTGCACCTTTTAAAAAAGAACTGCCCTGATATAAATTATTTCGGTTACCTGGTTAAGAGCGTACTAATCTGCGCCTTTGCGTGCGCGTTCGGGCACCTTTTCGGCACTCTGTTTGACGGTGTTCTGCCCGCCGTGTGGAAGATAATACTGTGCGGCGGCATAGTTTCCGCGTTTGCCATTCTGGCGTTTTACGGTATGGAAATGGTGTCCGCACGCCCCTTTAAAAAGCTGTTTTCGCGCGGTTAAGCCTTCTGAAACCCCGTTACGAGCGAAAAAAGCTGCTTTACCGCAAGCGACACCAGAAAAATACCGAAAAGCTTTTTAAGCACTTCGGTCGGCAAAGCGGCCATAACGAACCCCGCCAGCACGGTGGTTATAAGAGCGGGTATTACGATTTCCCAGACGTCGTCCGTTCTTAAAAGACCGTTCTTTTTATGGGCGGGCAAAACGAGCGCCGCCATGGGCAGAAACGCAATGACGTTGGTCGCCTGCGCGACGTGCTGGTTGACGCCTAAAAATATGGTAAGCGCGGGAATTAAAATGGTGCCGCCGCCCATTCCCATACCGCCTAAAATACCCGCAAGCAGCCCTGCTGCGAGATAGATTAAAAATGCCATTTCAGCCTATCACCATGCGGATGCCGGCGGCAAGCATTATCCCTATAAAGACGATATCCACCCAGATTTTGGGGAGCTTACCCAGAAGTTTTGCGCCCAGAAGTCCGCCCGCCACGTTGCCGATAGCCGCAGGAATGACCACGGGCAAGTCCACGAAGCCGTTAATGATATAGGTTATGGCGCTGACCGCGCAGACGGGCGCTATTATCAGAATCGCCGTTGCGTGCGCCTGCTTTCTGGGATAGCCCAGAACGTCCGCAAGAATTGGAACGGCTATCATGCCGCCGCCACCGCCGAACAGTCCGTTTACAGCGCCCAGCCCCAGTCCGCCGTAGACGGCTTTTTTGTTAATCTTTTTCAAAATTTTCATCCTCTCGTTCCTGCGCGCGTCCTCGTATGCGCGCAAAAAAACTATTATATATAAAGTTTTTGCAAAAATTTTATAATAATGAATTTTTTTATCCGTTCTTTGGCGATAATCAGTTGCCAAAAGCCCCGTTTTATATTAAAATAAAAGGGTATGAAAATTCCGCGCTTTGCCAAAGTGCGGAAAGACAAACTTTTTTTGAAAGGTGTTATATGAAGAAGAAAAAGAGTTACGCATTAAAATCGGCGGCAATGGGCTTTGCGGCAATCGCAACCTCCCTTATGATAGGTATGTCCGCCGGATGCGCACAGACCGACAAGCCGAACGAAGACGAGGACGACAAGACCACTACCAAGCTTGACAGTCAGGTTATCAAGAACGGCAATTTCGAATTTTATTCCGACAACAAGGGCTTATACCCCATAAGCAACCCCGACAACTGGTCGGGCGGCACTAACGGCAGTTCGTCCGCTTCCATGTCGGGCGTTATCGATACGAGCAAAAAGCGCTGGGAATACCTTACCGACACCACTCTTCCCCAGACGCTTAAAGATAACAACGACCTTAAAAGCGACGACGAGAACAAGAAAGATTACAACGGCGCGCTTGCAGACGATATGCCCTATAAAAATCCCCACGCGGCTACGGAAAGCTCCGCAAGTGACGAGGACAAGGCGTATATCAGCAACCCCTACACTCATAAGTACAGCTATGACGGCGAGGGCAAAATAATCGATTCGGCGGACGGCAGCGCGGTTACCACGTACGCGGACGAGGACGGCAAGCTTTATCTTGACGAAAAGCATGAAACTCCCCTTGAAACCTCCGTACTGATGATCCATAACTACCGCAACAATTACTACACGGGTACCGAGGGCTATTTCTCCTCTTCCACGACGACCACGCTAGAAGCGGGCACGGCGGCGGAAATTTCGCTGTGGGTTAAGACGAGCGATTTGTACTTTGACGGCGCGAAGGGCGTAAGAACCGAAGTGGAGTCGGAGCGCGGCGCGTATATCAAAGTCAATACGCAGGTCGGCGGCAACAGCCTTGAAAGCTTTATAATCAAAAATATAGACACCGAAAAGCTGAACGCGGACGGCGCAAACAACGGCTGGGTGCAGTACACTATTTACGTTGAAGCAAGCAACTTTGCCGATACCACCGTTTCCCTTACTCTCGGTCTCGGTCAGGACGATATTTACACGGTTGAAGGCTACGCTTTCTTTGACGACGTTACCCTTACCAAATATCTGAACAGAGCGGAGATGGAAGAAAAGTGCGCGGCGTTCGGCGAAAATATCCGTCTTGAAAACACTTCCGCGGAACCCAACGTTTCCTATCCCCTTTCTCCCGACGACGCAAAGACCGAGTTCCGCGTGGACAAGGTTACCTATAACACCAACGGAAACGACGGCGGATACGTTGAGAAAACGGACGAAAACAATTTTGCGGACAGGTACTTCTTTATAGACCTTGCAAGCTCGACTGCGGAGGACGCTCTTGAAATAAGCGCAAGCGGAATTACTGCGGGACTTACCGTTGAAGAGACGAGCACGGGCAAGTACGTGAGTGCGAAAAACGAGTACAAGAACGATTTCAACGCGCTTGATAACGGCGCGGATACGGCGTTTATTCCCACTAAGCTGGGCGAAAAGGGCATTAACGTAAAGGACGACCTTTTAACCCATACCGCTATTACGAACGCAGAAGACTGGAAGCTTGACGCAGGCGAATACACCGACGTGCTTACCGACGCGTTAAAGACGGCGGTAAAACTTCCCGGAGTAGTAAACGACGCTACGAGCGCGCTGGTCATTCTCAGCGCGAGAGGCGCGGCTTACGAAGCACAGATTACCAACGGCGAAGTATTCAAGCTTGCCAAAAACGAATACGCACTCATTTCCTTCTGGGTTAAAACTTCGGATATGAACGGCGCAAGCGCGGCGAAATTCACCGTGGTTGACGTTGACGACAAAACCAACAAGTCGGAGTTCAGCGTGGACTCCACCACCGAATCGCTGGTTAATATCGGCGACAACGAAAACGTTTACAACGGCTGGGTTAAGTGCTTTATAAGAGTTTCAAACACCACCGACGACGATAAGACGTTTAAAATAGTAGTCAATTTCGGCAACACGACTATAAAGGGCACGACCACTTCCTCCTACACGGCGGGCTGGATGGCTATGACAAACCTTTCCGTTACGCCGCTCGACAAGGACGTCTTCGGTTACTCCTCGGGCGCTTCGCACGCGGCAACCCTTGCGTTTACCGAATCGACGCCTAACACCACGCACAACTTCGATACCGAGCTTGGCGACAAGAACGAGATTAAAGACAATCTTGCCATTCCCTCCGCTTACACGGGCGTTTACGGCAACAGCCTGAACATTGCGCCCAATGGCAACGCGGCTGACAAGGAAGATTACGACAAGACCAACTCCAACCCTTACGCGGGTATTCTGAATAAGGAAAACTTCGAAAACGGCAATTACAAGGGCGACTGGTTCAACAAGCTTACTGCCATAACCGTTGACAGTAACGAGGAGAGCGTCTGGAACAAGTATTTCGATAAATACACCGTTCCGCCCCTGCTTATCGTAAACACCGTTAAGAATTTCAGCGAAGACAACAAGATTTATAACTACGGCTATATAGGCAACCCCGCGACCGTTTCGGCGAACGGTTACGTTGCAGTCAGCGTAAGAGTTAAGGCGAGCGCGGGCGCTATTGCCAACGTTTACCTTGTGGAAAACGGCGTTGCGGGCAACAAGGTGCTCAATTACGCTCTGCCCAAATACAACTTCTGGTACGACGATGACGGCAACATTTTAAAGGGCGAGCCCGAAGAGAACGCCTCCTCCGCCAAGAAGAAGGAAAATATTGCGTATACTCTGAGAGCCGACGGTCTGTACGAGAACGGCGACGGAAAGCTTTACGCGAATTTCTATAACCTTTCCAAGTACTACGATATAAGATTCGAGCACGAAACTTTCTACAACGAAAACGGCGAACAGGTCAATTTCGAAGACCTGGTTCAGGGCGAAACCTATTACGCGAACGCGCAGAAAACGGCTTACGCTCCCCACCACCTGGTTGCGGGCGGCAAGGGCAACAACAAGGTTTACGAATATAACGGCGGCGTGGGCGGCGAAACGACTTACTGCTACCTTGAAAAGAACAAGGTCAACAAGAACAAAGTCGTTTACGGAATAGACACCACGGTTGCAAAGATGCGTTACGACAACAGCGCAGCCGAGAATATCCCCTATCAGTTTACCATTGACACCACCACCGATGAAGGCGCAAAGTACGCGGGCAAGTGGGTAACCGTTACCTTCTATATCCACGGCGGAAGCGAAGCTAAGAATTACAGACTGGAACTGTGGAGCGGTAAGCGCGACGAGCAGACGAGCTATGCCGAGGGTGCGGCTGACAGCTACGTAGTATTCGATTACAGCAATATTTCGCTTGACCAGACTTCGTACAACGAGCTTGTGGGCGCGTATACGAACGACATTATTACCGATTACAAAGAGAATATCAAGGGCGAACTTGCGGACGATAACGGAACCATTGCCGACCTTGAAAAGCTTGCCGACAAAAAGAGCACTCTGTACAATTACTACGCGACCTACTACACCTTCTCGCTGTACGATTCCGAAGCGTTCATTCCCTTCAATGCGGAAACCGCGGAGAAGAATCAGACGGGTTACTCCTACGCTTACAGCGATAACCAGGAAAGTCTTGCTCTTCTTAAAGTCGAGGACGACGGCAACTTTACGATGTCCGCATTCATAGATTATTCGGTTATCGATAAGGATATCGAAATTATAGGCGCTCCCACCGTGCCCGACAACAACACGAACGACGACACGAACAAGGACGATACGCCCGTTAACGTTTGGCTGCTTGCGGCTTCGATTGCGCTGGTCGTAGCGATATTCGTTGCGATTGCCGCGATATTCATAAGAGATTTCGTTAAGAAGCACAGACATAAGAAGACCGCGGGCAAAAATTCTTATAACTTCAATAAGAATAAGCGCTACGTTAAGAAGTACGTTAAGGCTAACGGCGAGGCACCCGCAATTGCCGAGGGCGAAGTTGACGAGAGCTTGCTGAACGACACTCCCGCTGCTGCCGAAGAAAAGGACGAAACTCCCGAGGTAACCGCAACCGAGGAGAGCGCCGAACCCGAAACGCAGGTTGAAGAGCCTGCCGAAAGCGGCGAAAGCGAAGCGCAAGCCGAGCAGACCGAACAGTCCGATGAAGCAAAGTCCGAAGGCGAAGAGCCCACGGACGGCGAAGAAAAGTAAAATAACATGAAAAAGAAGCGCTCCGCCGTTGCGGAGCGCTTTTATATTGTTTAAATTCTGAGTCCCTTGGGAAGGTGATTTTTCGCGATACCTCCCACCGCCTTGCACCAGCCTAGCGGATAGCCGAGGTGGGTTACCAGCGCCCAGCCCGAAAGCTTTTCTGGGCAGGCAAACGTATTGCCGCCCAGATAGGCAAGCGCAGTCTTTTCGTCCACTTCAACGGCGTTTGCCTCGGTATTTTTAAGGCACATAGCAAGCGAATGGCACGGCTCGATTCTGCCAGATTTTATTTCGCCCAGACGCACGCCCGCGCGCAGAGTTTTAAACGGCAGCGACGGACAGCCGTCGGGAATCGAATAGATTACGTCGCCCGCACGATGCAGATTTCCGTACGGAGCGCGGAGCAGATATCTTTTTTCAAAGTCCCTGTATTCGGACAGTGCTTTTTTATCTGCAAAGGTCGGCTTAAATAATTCAACCGCGCCTTCCTCTCCGTCAGTCTTTTGCAGCAGAGCGACGAAATGCCCCTCGCCCGCACACTCGTGCGGATACAGTTTTTCCATTGAAAGCAGTTTAAAGTTTTTATATTTGGCAAGAAAATTTTCAATCTGCCGTTCGTCCTCTTCGGACGCGAAAGTACACGTTGAGTAGACGAGCAAGCCGTTGGGTTTGAGCGCACGCTGCGCGCAGTCCAGAATGAGCGACTGCCTTTGGGCGCAAGCCTTTACGTTTTCCTCGCTCCACTCTCTTACCGCGCTCTCTTCCTTTAAAAACATACCCTCACCAGAACACGGTGCATCGACGAGAACCTTATCAAAATACCCCTCGAAATGCTCTGCAATGCGTTCGGGACTTTCGCTGACAACCGCGGCGTTGGTTATACCAAGTCGCTCGACGTTCTGCGAAAGAATTTTTGCGCGCGCAAAATTGATTTCATTCAAAACTATCACGCCGCCGCCCTGCATACTCTGCGCAAGCTGAGTGCCCTTGCC
>CAMWHW010000023.1 GCA_947174175.1 uncultured Clostridia bacterium
AGGGTGAATTGCACGCGGCGCGTGCCCAAATCACAGCCCGCAACTTTTATTTTTATCTTGTCGCCTATGCGGAAGGTATGGCGCGTGCCTTTAAGCAAAAACTTTTCGGGAATATATTCGTAGCGGTCGGCGGGCAGATTTTCAAACCGCACCATACCCTCGACGGTGTTGGCAAGCTCTGCAAATATTCCGCTTTCTATCACGCCTGAAATCACCGCGTCGTATTCCTCGCCGATTCGTTCGGACATATACGCCAGTTTATAGAGGTCGTCAACGTCGCGCTCAACGGCGTCGGCCTGTCTTTCGCGCTCGCTCGTGTCTACCGCCGCGCTCCTTGCGCTTGCCGAATATTTGGCGCGGGTCTCGTTAAGTTCGCCGTGCAATATGTCCTTTAAAACGCGGTGTATAAACAAATCGGGATACCGCCTTATGGGCGAAGTGAAGTGGCAGTAGCACGCGCTCGCCAGTCCGAAGTGCCCCTTGTTTTCCTCCGAATATCTCGCCTTCTGCATGGAGCGCAGCATAACTTTGTTGACGACGGAGGAATAGGGCTTGTCCGCAACTTCTTTTAAAATTTTCTGGTAATCGGCGGGGCGCGCGTCGTTTATATCGCCCTTGGCGTTCACGCCCAAATCGCGCAGAAAGCCGTATAATAAGCTTGCCTTTTCGGGTGCGGGCTTTTCGTGTATACGGTACAAAAAGGGCGCCTTTTTTCTTTCGGCAAGCTCCGCAACGCTCTCGTTTGCGGACACCATAAACTGCTCTATAATGCGGTGCGAAATGCTTCTTTCGTACTCGGGAATGACTATTTCGCCCCGTTCGTCAACGTATATATGCGCCTCTTTTACGTCCAGAGCCACTTCGCCCGCGCCCGTTCTCTGCTCTTCAAGCAGCAGGCAAAGCTCCTGCATATCCCTCAGCATAGGCGCGATAGCGGGGTATTCGCCGTCCGCGGCGGCGCCCTTTTCCAGAATGGAGGTGACCTCGCCGTAGTTCATCTTTCTGTCGCTTCTTATAACGCTTTCACACAGCTCGGCGTCCGTCTTTCTGCCGCTCTTGTCAAAGGTCATAAAGCAGGTCATTGCGTATCTGTTTTCGCCCTCGTTAAGACTGCACGCGCCGTTGGAAAGCGCCTTGGGCAGCATAGGCAGAACGCGGTCGGGAAAGTACACGCTGGTGCCGCGCGCGTAAGCTTCCTTGTCTATACAGCCGTTGGGCTTAACGTAGTGGCTTACGTCGGCAATATGCACGCCCAAACGGTAGCCGCCCTCTGTCTTTTCAAGCGAAACGGCGTCGTCTATATCGCGCGTGTCAACGCCGTCTATCGTTATCGTAAGCAGCTCGCGCAGGTCGCGCCTGCCCTTTAAAACGACGTCTTGTTCGGCAACCTTCTGCGCCGTTTCTTCAACGTATACGGGGAATTCCGTACGCAGATTATAGCTGCGTATAATGGCTTCTTCCTCGGTATAAAAGTCGCCGTCCTCGCCAAGCACTTCAACTATTTTTCCGCCGGGCGCCTTGTCCTTGGGATAGCTTAAAATTTCGGCAACAACCTTGTCGCCGTCGCGCGCTCCGTTCAGAAGGTCGAGGGGGATAAAGACGTCCGCGTCAAACGCGCGGTCGTCGGGAATGACGTAGCCGGCGCGTCCGCTCGTTTCCAGCCTGCCAACTATAAACTGCCGTCCGCGCTCGACTATTTTAATAACGGTCGCCTCGTCCCTGGTGCCCTTCAATGGTACGGCAATAACGCGGTCGCCGTCAAGTGCGCCGCCCAGCCGCTTTCGGGGCACGAAGTAATCGTTTTCGCGCTCAGCCTTGCCGTCGGGAATCAAAAAGGCGTAGCCCTGCGGGTTGCCCTTAACGCGCGCCTGAAAAGCTTCCGCCCGTTCGCGCGCGGAATAACCGCCGTGATTGTGTTTTGAAAATTTTCTTTTATGCATATGTAAAAATTAAAAGCGGCGGTAACTTTCCGTTCCGCCGCAGTAAAAAATTCTTTATAAGTTAGTTAAGGATAAGGGTCACTACATAGAATGCAATGGCAATGACCGAAAGCACGCCCAGGCAAATCCACGTCCATTTCTTCAACTTGCTCTCTATGGACTGTCCTTTGTTTTTGCCGAAGAACGTTTCGCTCGAACCCGTAATGCCCTGAATACCTTCCGAATTACTCTGCTGCAAAAGAACTAAAATTATGGCAACCAGCGCCGCCAGAAACATTGCTACGATGGCAATGGTGGTCAGTACGACGTAGGTAATGTACTGAGGGTCGCCCATGGCAACAAGAAGATTATACATTAAAATCAACCTCGTTTAATGATTATTTACCGAGAAATTATAACACAGCCCGAATTATTTGACAATGAAAAACGCGCGTTTTTTAAAAAATTTATTCAAGTTTTTTGCGCCGCTCGCCGAATTTGTTTATGATAAATATGCCAAGGCACACCAAAACTATTGCAATCAGCGTGTAAAAACTTAAAAGCTGTTCGCTCTCGCTTAATATGATTGCGGAAAAAACCGCGCCGAAAAGGGGGTTGGTGCTCTTGTATACGGCAACCTTGGAAACGGGGTTATACCTCAGCAAAAAGCCTTGCAAGGTAAACGCGCACGCGGAAAGAAAACCGAGGTACAAAAGCATAAACGCCGCGCCCACGCTTATGTGCGGAATGGTGCCGCCGAAGCTTGCGCCTATTATGACGAGGACCACGCCGCCTATTAAAAACTGATAGCCGCAGAGCGCGGTGGTGTTTTCGTGCTTGGAAAAGATTTTTACAAGACCCGCGGCAACGGCGGAGGACAGCCCGGAAAATATCAGAAACCCCTCGCCCGTAAACGAAAAAGTAAATGAAAAGTCGCCGCCGAGATTTATCAATATTACGCCGCCAAAGCCGAGTATACAGCCCGCAAGCTTGATAAGGTTGAACTTCTCCGTGCGGAAAATAAAGCACGCACACAGAATGGTAAAGAACACGCCCAGCCCGTTCAGTACCGACGATTTGACGCCCGAAACGCGCGACAGCCCGATATAGAAAAAGGTGTACTGCAACGCCGTCTGAAAGAGCGCAACAAGCAATACCCGCCATATATTACGGGGTTTAGGCACCAAAAAGGCGCGTTTTTGTATGGAGCCGAAGATTATTACCAGCACGCCCGCAAGCGCAAACCGCACGCCCGCAAACAGCATAAGGGAGGGCACGCTTTGGCGATCGATATGAAAAAGCTCGTAACCGATTTTAACGCACGGAAACGCGCTTCCCCACAGCACGCAGCAGAATATCGCGCACAACGCAACCACCCAGGGCTTTGTAAAAACCTCCTCGGGCGTCAATTTTTTATCCATATTATATATTGTATTTACTTAATAAGACTTTTGCCCGTCATTTCGGCGGGAACGGGCAAGCCCATAACCGTCAATAAAGTGGGAGCAAGGTCTGCAAGAATTCCGTCCTTGCGCAGTTCAACACCCTTGTGCTTGTCGGAAATAAGCACTACGGGAACGGGGTTGGTGGTGTGCGCCGTGAAGGGCGAACCGTCGTCAGATAAAAGTCTGTCGGCGTTGCCGTGGTCCGCGGTCAGCAAAGCCGCGCCGCCCATTGTAAGAATTTTGTCAACGACTTTCTTCACGCACTCGTCAACCGTGCCCACCGCCTTGATAGCAGCGGAAATCACGCCCGTGTGCCCGACCATATCGCAGTTTGCAAAGTTTAAAATAATCACGTCAAACTCGCCGCTGTCCAGTTCTTCCAGAACCTTGTCGGTAACGTCGTAAGCGCTCATTTCGGGTTGCAGGTCGTAGGTTGCGACCTTGGGCGAGGGGATAAGGTCGCGCACCTCGTTCTCGTTGGGCGCTTCCACGCCGCCGTTAAAGAAGAAGGTTACGTGCGCGTACTTCTCGGTCTCCGCAATTCTTAATTGCTTCCTGCCGCACTTTGCAAGGTATTCGCCCAGAGTGTTGTCCAGCGAGGTCTTGGGGAATGCGATATCCACGCCCTCGAAAGTCGCGTCGTAAACGGTAAAGCAAACGTAAACGGGTTCCAGAAAGCCCGTCTTTCTTTCGAAAGCAACGCCCTTTGGAACGATAAAATCTTTCTGCGAAACGGCGCGCGTAATCTCCCTTGCGCGGTCGGGGCGGAAGTTAAAGCAAATAACGCTGTCGCCCTTTTCTAAAATTCCGACGGGCTTGCCGTCCTCGTAAACCTTAATGGGCTTGATAAATTCGTCGGTCACGCCGTTTGCATAGCTTTCCTCAACCGCCTTAGCGGGGTCGGTGCAGGGCGCGCCCTCGCCAAGGGTAAGCATATCGTAAGCCTTTTCAACCCTGTCCCAGTTGTTGTCGCGGTCCATCGCGTAGTACCTGCCCTCAACCGAGGCAATCTTGCCGCATCCTATATTATTAATATGGTCTTGAAGCTCGCGGATAAAGCCCGCACCCGAAGTAGGCGAAACGTCTCTGCCGTCCATAAAGCAGTGAACGAAGCACTGCTTAACGCCGCGCTTTTTCGCCATTTCCAACAGCGCGTAAAGGTGGGTTAAGTGGCTGTGCACGCCGCCCGTCGACAAAAGTCCGTAAAGGTGCAGCTTTTTGCCGCCCAGCGCGGCGTTGTCCATCGCCTTGATAAGGGCGGGGTTTTCAAAAAAATCACCGTCGGCAATCGCCTTGGTTATCTTTGTAAGGTCCTGATAAACGATGCGCCCCGCGCCCATATTCAGGTGTCCGACTTCGGAGTTGCCCATCTGTCCGTCCGGCAGACCTACGCTCATTCCGCTTGCGCCCAGAGTGGCGGAGGGGTATTCGTTCATAAGCGCGGTAACATTCTTGCTTCCGTTAAGGGAAATCGCGTTGCCCGCGCCCGCATCAGCCAGTCCGTAACCGTCCATAATAATAATCGCATAAGGTGTTTTTGCCATAATAAATCACTCCCGAAAAATAAATTCCGCATAACATTATATATAATTATTTTTAAATTGGCAAATAAAATGCCCCCGACACACAATATCTTGTGTTTTGTGCAAATTTAACAACTATTTTTAAAAACTTTGTCGAAAAGTATTGAATATTATGAATTCCCGTGATAAAATAGTAGTGCGCTATAACTGAATAAAAAATTGCTATGATAGGATACAACGGCATAAGTGTACCCTTTCCTTTCCCTATTTTAGCAATTTTTTGTACATATTCAGGAAAGTTATAGCGCAACTATCAAGGGCACATTTAGCGGGCGTTCCTTGATAGGAGCGCTCTTTTTTATTGCCCGCAAAGGAGTACGGTTTATGAAAATTAAGCGTAAAACTTTTGTAGGAGGAATATTAGCAACGCTTTGCGCGTGCGCCACCGTTTTAACGGGGCTCAGTTTTGCGGGTGGCAATACTTTTGCGGCAGCTGACGAACCTGCAAAAAAGGCAAGTGCGGCATATTTGAATTTGGACGGCGGCACGAATATCTTAAACGGTTTCGAAGGAAAGCAGAAGGAGTACTTGTATTGGGGAACTAATACAACTATTTTTAGTAGCAGTAAAACCGATGCTATAAAGTGGCGCGTTTTAGCTGTAAACGATACCAGATACGGTGAAGGCAATAACCTTTTGTTATGGGCTGATTACCAACTCGCCTTAGATTATTACAGCATTTATCATAAGAGCTCAGAATACGCATTCTGGGGTACGAGTTATTTACGTGCATTGCTTAGCGGCGGAAACTATCTTTCACCTGCAAATCCGGGCAACCCTAGTTGCGATCAGGTCATTGCGGAAAATGATTCCATATACGGGGCTATCTTTAATACGAATGAACAAAGTGCCGTGTTGCAGACAAAGGACTATGTAACCGACGCTTTTAGTGAAACTGGCAGCAATTATTTAAGATATCCTATAAATGACGTGTATGAAACATCGTACTTTAAAACTCACGATTCGGCGAAGTTCGCAAAAAAGACTTCAAATAACGGAGTACAAGAAATTACGGGCGGAGATAAACTTTTCATTCTCGATTATTTCGATATAAATAACGTTGATACATACGGTTTCAGTGATAACGGTCAGAATTATGCGAAAAAGTTAAATCCATCTTGGACTGAATCGTCTGAATGGTTCCCAGGGGTTTATGACAGTTATTCTCCGACTTCGTATCTGGAATTCGCCGATGATTTATCTGACAGTTATTGGCTACGCAATCCGGGAATCTGGGCATCCAGAGGATATGCCGATGCACTTATGGTATATTCGGATGGAAGTGTGAATAATAACCGCGCCGCAACCGGTGTGGGTATACGTCCTGCGTTTGTTTTGGATATATCAAAACTCGCTTTCGTAACTACGGCTAAACCCGCAAGCGGTTGGACTGATATGAGCCAGACTGCTACAAAGCCCGAATATAGAACTTATCTTAAAGATACCGACTATACGGCAAACACCAATAATGCAAAGGCTTTGGTAGGCGAAAAAAACGGTACGTTAAATATCAGATATAACAACCCTACCGGTAAAAGCGGCGGCAAGCTTGTTTTATTACTTTCTGATAAAACCAAAGATGACGGTTCGGTTGCTTATCAGACGGCTATTGCTATGAACAGCACTTCGGCAACCGATAACGTTTTTACAACCGTTACGTTGCCCGGCAGTATAAATTACAGTGACTATAATCTGACCTTAATGTATACTTCCGACAATGCAAGCGACGCCAATGCAAGCGAAACGATTTATTGCTCCTATGCAACAGACAGCGGTATAGTTGCGCCTAGCGATATTAACGTTACTTACGCTAACGCAAGTAAATGGATCGCCGATTTGAAGGGAGAAGATAAGCCCGTTTGGCTTGACCTTAATATTTATAATAACGCCGCGTTTATGAGCGTTAAGACGGTCGAGTATACAAACGTTGCGGGCGAAAAACAAACCGACAAGACTTACACGACCGCAGATATCAAGAACGCAGGTACTTATAAAGTAACTATGACTCTTGCAAGCGGCTTGAAGTGGAGCGACGGCAAGACGGAAGATAAGTCGTTTACGATAACTATTGCGCAGGCGGAATCTTCAATAGAAGCGCAATATGCTAACGCGCCGACTTACGTTCCCGATAAACTGCCTGCAATATCGCTGAAATCAGGCGGCACGCCGGGCACAATCGCGTGGGACGACGGGCAGGTTCCTAAGTCGGGCACTAAGGAATATACTTGGACGTTTACTCCCACGGATACCAACAATTACACGGAAGAAACGGGCAGTAAGTCGTTCACGTTTGCGGCGCGCGAAGTGGAATCGGTAACTATAAAATCGTTCAATACGAACGGCAAAACCGTTTACACCAATACAACCGATACGGTGTTGAAGAGCTATATGACGGTTGAAGTCAAATACGTTTCGTTTGAAGAGACTGTGACTCTCGACCCCGGTGACTACGAGCTGCAAATCAATTCGAACAACAAACTTAAAACGGGTGACAACAAGTTAAAGGTCAAGTATACGACAAGCGACAACAAGGTAAAGTACTCTGCGGAGTTCCCCATTTCGGGCGTTGTCGAGCTGAGTTATAAGACTATAACCAATATCGTATTGAGTGACGACACGTTTACTTATCCCGTTACGGCAAGCGAAATTCTTTCGAAAATCACTTCCGTAGACGTTGAAATGAACGACGGCGGTTCGGACAGTCTGACCGCGGAACAAATTACCGCGCTTATTGAACTTGACAGTGGTAGCGATTTGACGGTCGGCACTAAGGACGTAACCTTTAAAATCAAGGATACGGATGCGGAAACCGATTACGAAATTACCATAAATCAGGGCACGCTTACGCCCACGGTTACGTTTGAAGGTTTAACGGTAACCTACGACGGAAACGCAAAGAAGTTAGAGGCAACCGTGACCGGCTTGCCCGAAGGCTTTACTTTAACGCCTGCATATACCGTAACTGGTAGTGCAACTACTTACAATGCGGCGGGATATTCTGACGCGGGTACTTATAATTATTCGGTAACCTTTACGCACACGGATAGCAATTACGCACAGTACACTACGCCGTCGACGGCGACCTTGACGATTAACAAGGCTAAGGTGATGGGTATCGTTTTCGAGGATGCGGTTAAGCCCGAAATTACGGGTACGACGTACACGCTTGAAGCGACGGGCTATCCTTCGTGGGTTGAAGTTGAATACTATTATAACGGCGCGGAGTTTACCGGTGCAAGCGCGGCGGGTGATTATGAAATAACCGCCAAGTTCACGATTGACGATGACCATGCAGGTAATTACGAGGCTATTTCGGATATAACCAAAACGCTCACGATAAGCGACAAGCCCGAAGTGGAAGGCGCAAAGGATATCGTTGTCGAGCCTACTATAACCGCAACTTACACTGGTTCGCCCGTGGACTATTCGGCAAAGAACGTGCCTAACGGCGTTGACGTTTCCTATAAAATAGAAAAGGACGGCGCGGAGATTACTGGCACGGATATAATCAACGTAGGCGTTTACACGGTTACGGTAAGCTTCGATACTGGTGCGGCTTACGCGCCGATTGCAAGCAAGACCTGCATTGTGACCGTCGGCAAAGCTACGGTTGATATGGACGGCGTGAAGTTTGCAAACGATACCGTTACGGGCAACGGACAGCCGCACAAGTTTGAAGCAACCAATCTGCCCGCCGGCGTGACCGTTGAGTACGAGTATGACGGAAAGAAGCAGACCGCACCTTTCGAGTTTACCGAAGTCGGTGAGTACACCGTTAAGGCGTATTTCACTTACGAGGACGAGGACAATTACGAGGCGATTGAGCCCATTGAAGCAACGCTTACGATAAGCGACGCGGTTGTGGAGAGT
>CAMWHW010000024.1 GCA_947174175.1 uncultured Clostridia bacterium
GCTTACCATGCTCAAAGTGCTGTATCTCAATAAGCTCGGCAAAAAGATAAAGGACGCGGAGGAGGAAAAGACCGCGCTAACCAACTCCCCCGATTACGACGCGGAAAAGTACAGACGCGTTTTAGAACTCAACGCGGAAATATCCGCCTGCAAACAGAAACGGCAGACCTTTAAATGCTTTTTTGACGAGCCGTATTTTGCGCGCATGGATTTGGTGGACGACAAGGATGGCTACAACTCCTACTATATAGGCAAGCGCGGCGACGAGGGGCTGGAAATAGTCGACTGGCGCGCCCCCCTTGCAAGGCGGTATTACCAGAAGAGCAAGCTTGACTTTACCATAAACGACTTCAATTACAAGCTGGTTCTGCGCAGGGCGATACGCACCAAAAGCGGCAGGGTGGAAGACTTTAAAAACGAATATCTTTCGGTCGGCGACAACCTTTCCAAGGAAGAAATAGCGGGGCGCGACGCCGCCGTTATCTTCGACCCGTTCTTGAAGGAAATACTCTCCTCGCGCAAGGAGAAGCAGGAAATCTGCGACATAATAGAAACCATTCAGGAAAAGCAGTACGAAATTATCACCGCGCCGGAGGACGCCGAATTTATAGTTCAGGGCGTTGCGGGCAGCGGTAAGACCATGATACTGCTGCACAGACTTTCCTATTTGCTGTACAATAACGAACAGCTTAAACCCGCGTCCGTTCTGGTCATAACTCCGTCGGACAGTTTCAACGCGTTCATTGACGAGCTTGCGCAGATTCTCGAACTGGAACGGGTTAAGACGGTCACGCTGGAAAGCTATTACTACCGTCTTTTAAAGGGCTTCGGCATTGACCTCACGGACAGAGTGGACGCCTTCGCGCCCGTTGACGGGAAGTATTTAAAGTATATCTATTCCGAATCTTTCGTTGCGGACGTCCGCAAGAAACTTGCAAAAATTTATTCGGGCGTGCGCGGTATGCTGCCAAGCGACGGAGACGACGAGTTCGTCACGGCAATTTTAAACTCTATCGACGAGCAGCAGAAGGAATACGAAAAAATCAAGAACGCGGGCTTGCGCGTGCGAAGATGCGTGCTCGGCGAAATCAAGGAAAAGCAGGACGGCGGACTGTTCTACACCAAGCGCATGCGCGAACTTTTCAATTGCGTGAGTGACGTTAAGGAGTTCCTGACCGTCAACCGCACGGACGGCAGAATGGAGGGGTATTATTACTTCTACAAACAGCTGCTGTCGTTCTATAAATCGCTGCGCTTTATCCGCGCCCACGGCAGACATATTTGCCTTTCGGCGGCGGATGATTTGCGCGATTTGCGCGTCACCGTCGACAAGGAAATAGAGGACTTGAAGCGCTATAAACAGCGGCTCGGCGACAAAGTAGAGTTCACCTATCCCGACAGAATAGAAAAGCGCGAACAGACCAAAAAGGAGATTGACGCGACTATATCGCTCGTCGAAAACATTGCCTCTGCGTTCGATATCATATGCGACTTTGCCGAGGTGGTGCGCGGAGAAAAGTACCTCGTAAAAATCGGTAAGTGCGAAAGCAAAGTCGAGCTTGCGCGCTTCTTCTACCGCGAAATAGTCAAGCCCGCAAAACAGCGCTTCGGCGTGACTTCGGCAAAGCTTATAAGAAGCGACGCGTACGCAATCTGCCGAATACTGTGCGAACTCGGGTGCAAGTTAACCCCCGCGTATTCCTTCGTGTTCGTGGACGAGGCGCAGGACATAGCGCCCGTGGAATACGATATACTGCGCAGGGTAAACGAATCTGCAAAATTCAATATCTTCGGCGATTTAAAGCAGAATATAACGCACTTCCGCGGAATAGACGACTGGGCAAAGCTCGGCCTGCCCGTTTCCACGCTCGACTTGAACTACCGCAACACCAACCAGATAGTCTACTTCGTTTCGAGCAATCTCAACGTAAGTATGCAGGCGATAGGGCTGGGCGGAGAGGAAGTAGTCACCGTTCCGACCCGCGGAATATCTTCCTTCCTTGCGGATAAGCAGGGCCTGCGAGCCGTCATAACCTCGGAAGAAAAACTGTACGACTACGCCAAGAAAACCTACAATATAGTCAGGGAAAGCGGTAAGATTTCCAAGAGCAAAATAAACCTTTTGACCGTCTACGAAAGCAAGGGACTGGAATTTACCGCGGTCGCCGTTGCGGACGGGGATATGACCGATAACGAGAAATATATTGCCTACACCAGGGCGCTTAAAGAACTTGCGCTTATAAGGTAGTTGACGGGGCAATATGGGGCGTTTAAAGCGAAATTTTATAAATTAACTGCGGCTTGTAAAAAAGCCGCTTTTATTATGCCTGAAAAAGGCAATAATTACCTTTGAAAAGTTGAAAGTTTCGTTACGTCGTGGTATAATTATAAGCGACGAAATTTACAGCGAGAGGAAATCAGATGGCAGCAAACAAAAAAGCTAAACAGTTGCTTGAAACTTTGGATCTGGACGGCGAGCTTTTAAATTGCGTATCGTACGCAACGTACTATAACCGCATACCGCTTTTTACCTCGTTCAGGGTTGTCAACAACGGCGAGGAGGCGCTGGAAGACGTAGTTATTCAGGTTACGGGTTCCAACAAGCTCATACTGCCCGCGCAGATAAAAATCGACCAGATTCCCGCCGAAAGCAGTATGGAGGTCAAGACGCCGTCGCTTTTAAACCCCAAGTATCTTGCGGAGCTTGAAGAGGCGGAGGACTGCACGGTCACCGTTACGGTATGCTGCGGCAAGGCGGAGGTCTGCGATATTCAGGCAACCGTGAAAGCCGTCTCCATGGAAAGCTGGTCGGGTACTTCCGGCAATGCCGAAATACTTGCCGCGTTCGTCCGTCCGCGCCTTTCCGACTGTCAGAAAATTCTGGCGGAGGCGGGCTTACAGCTTAAAACGTGGGGCTACTCCAAGGAGTTCAGCGGCTATTCGGGCAACGACAAGAACGCGCTTATGTACGCGTTTGCTTCAATGTTTTCCGCCGTCCGCAATCTCAATATCGAAAGGGAGCACGGCGGCGACGCTACCCAGCTTATCAGGGTGGGCAACCTTGCGGACCTCGTTCCCTCGCGCAAGGGCTCGCCCCTTTTAATGGCGGTATATATGGCTTCTTGCCTGGAAGCTGCGAAATTCAACCCCGTAATTCTGGTGGGTAAAACCAAGATAGGCGTGGGCGTTTGGCTGCACGAAAGCTGTTTTAATTCGCCCTTGCAGGACGATATGTCCGTGATAGAGCGCTACGTTGCGGCGGGCGTAAACAACCTTGCGGTAGTTGACGTCGAAGACCTTTTCGCACATAAGAACGCAAGCTTTGCAACCGCTTCCGCGCACTTTGCAACACTGTTGCAGCAGGGCAAATTCGACTGCTGCATCGACGTAAAGCGCTGCCGTATCGGCGGTATATTCTCCATGCCCATAAAGGTGGGCGACGGCAAGTCGTACGAAATTCTGGGCGACAACCGCTATTCCTACGACGCCAAGCCCGAAAAGCTTATCGACGCGGACAGCTTATCTTTAAAGCGCAAGGCTTCCAAAAACAGAAACTGGGAAAGAAGGCTTTTAGATTTATCGCTCAAAAATAACCTTCTGAACTTCCGCTACACGCGCGACTGCGTGCATCTTCTGCTTCCCGACTTAAAGGCGTTCTTCAACAAGATTGAGGGCAAGAGCACGCTGACCCTTCTTGCCAACCAAAGCAAGATTGACGACGCGCTGTACTTCGGCACGGGCAACAAAGTCAAGACTCTTTCGGAGCTGGTTTCGATAGAACTTAACTCGCAGATAGTGCGCTCCTATTCGGGCGAAAGCGGCTTGCAGGAGGCGGTGCAGACCCTTATAAGAAAGGGCAAATCTTCGCGCGAGGAGGTGGGCGCAAACACCATATATCTTGCGTTCGGCTTCCTGAAATGGAAACACCCCGCCGACAAGGACTATATGTACGCGCCCATAGTTCTGCTGCCCGTCAATCTTAAAAAGACCAAGTCGCAGGGCGTTGCAATGGAGCTGGGCGACGACTACGCCGTAAACACCACGTTGCTCGAATTTTTAAAGCAGGAGTTCGGCGTGGATATAAGGGGTATCGAGGACGAGAAACTCACCCCCGTGGAAATGCTTGCGGTGTTCCGCGCAAAGACGGCGCACATGAAGGGCTGGCTGGTTTACGAGGACGTATACCTTGCCCAGTTCACCTTTGCGGGCTACGCAATGTGGCGCGACGTCAGGGACAATATGAGCCTTTACAAGCAGAACCCCATGATTGCGGGACTGCTTGAAAACACTAATAAATTTTCCGACAACAAGCTCAGCGGCGCAAACGAGGACGACGCAAAGCCCACCGAGGTTCTGACTCCGCTTTCGTGCGACAGCTCGCAGTATGCGGCGGTTGCCGAGTCGGGCAAGGGCACGACCTTCGTTCTGCACGGCCCTCCCGGAACGGGCAAGAGCCAGACCATAACCAACATAATCGCAAACGCGCTGGACGGCGGTAAACGCGTGCTGTTCGTCGCCGAAAAGCAGGCGGCTCTGCAAGTCGTTAAAAAGCGTTTGAACGACATAGGTATAGGCGAATTCTGCCTTGAAATGCACAGCGGCAAGACCATTGACAAGGGCGAAATAGTGCGCTCGATAGAGAACACTCTCTCGCTCAAATCGGAGTACGACGAAACCAAATTCATTGCCGACGGCGAGTCTATCGGCGAATACCGCGACACGCTTCACCAGCCTCTGTACGCACTGCACAAAAAGCGCGGTCTGGGCGTATCCGTTTACGACGGAATAGTCAACTATCTGCAAAACGCGGCGGCGCCCGAACTGGTCAATATCGAAAGCACGTTCTACGACAACCTTACGGCAAAGAAGCTTGCCGAGTACGAAAATATGCTTCTGACCGCGCAGGCTGCGGCAAGGGAGTGCGGCGGCGTATACCGCTCGCCGTTCGCAAATGTCAACGTCACCGTGTGCGACGAGAAAGTAAAGCGCTCCGTGCTGTATTCGGCGGAGGTGGTGGTTGCCGAACTGCAACACCTCAAAAACTATCTCGCACTTTTCCTGAACACCTTCAATCAGAAGATAAGCACGTTCACCTCCAAAAAGCTTAATAACCTCGTGCAGATAGTAAAGAAGCTTTCGGGCGGAGATTTAAACGTTTTCTTCACCTGCGACGAAAGGGAGTTCTACACGTTCTACAACGCCAACCTCAGATATGACGCGGGCGTGAAGAACTGGCTTAACAAATTCAAGGCGCTTGCCGACGTTTCCAAATTTGCAAACGTCATAGACGAGGAGATTGAAAACTGCAAGGGCGACTATCTGGCATCCCGTCCGCTTACCGTCATAGTAAAGCGCATAAACCACCTTGCCAAGACGCCTTTGAAGGAGGGCGAGGAACTGGAATGGGTAAAAGCAGCGCTGGAAATCGAGCAGGATAAGCGCAGAATTCTTACCCATACCAAACTTGCGTCCAACTTCGTGGGAATTACGGGCGGAATTAACGACAAGAAGAGGGACGAGTTTCTGGCGCCTTTGTACAACTTCCACGAGCTGTGCGGCGGCGTGTTTATGGACTACAACGCAGACGCTTTCAACTCGGTCTGCGCAAAGGCTTCGGACGGTCATTTAAAGCCGCTGTTTGCGGGCTTGCTGGGCGCCGCCAAGTCCTTCACGCAGAGTTGCGATTACTTCTCCGAAACGGTGGAGGCGAACCAGCAGCTCATTTCGGACGAGGATATATACGACTATTACTACGCAAAGTGCACGGCGCTTATCGACAATATCGATATGCTTCCCGCGTGGGCTATGTACAAGGCAACGGCTAAAAACCTCAACGAAAACGGACTTACTTTCATAACCGACGCGCTGGAAAGCGGACAGATAAGCGGCGAAAAAATTCTTTCGGCGTTCCGCAAAAACGTATACAGAAATTTCGTTCAGAAGAACATTCCCGCCGACCCCAGACTTTCGGGCTTTTCGGCAACCGTGCTGGACGAAACGGCAAGCAACTTTTCGCAGATTCTGGAAGAGTTCACCAAGCTCACGCGCGACAAGATTCGCCACGACCTTATCTCCCGTCTGCCGGGAGAGGAAACGGAGGGCGCGCTCGCACTCGAACTTATGTCCTTCCGCCGTCAGACCAAGGGTAACCCGCGCGGGCTCAACCTGCGCACTCTGCTCGGCGAAATACCCGAACTTTTAAAGGTGGTTGCGCCCTGTATGCTGATGAGCCCGTTCACGGTCTCGCAGTATCTGCCCGCGTCGCTCGATTTGTTCGACATAGTAATCTTCGACGAAGCTTCGCAGCTTCCCACGTGCGAGGCGGTGCCCTCGCTTGCAAGGGCAAAGAGCGCAATAGTAGTAGGCGACCCCAAACAGATGCCGCCCACGTCCTTCTTTATGTCGGTGGGCGCGGACGAGGACAACCCCGAAACGGACGATTTGGAAAGCGTGCTGGACGACTGTCTTGCCCTCGGCATACCCGAAAAGCATTTAACGTGGCACTACCGTTCCAAGCACGAAAGTCTTATCGCTTTCTCCAACATAATGTACTATTCCTCCAAGCTGTGTACCTTCCCGTCGCCCGACGCGCTCGACAGCAAGGTCAAGTTCCGCTACGTCGAAAACGGCGTGTACCAGCGCGGCGGCACCAAGTGCAACAAGGAGGAGGCGGAAGCACTCGTCAAGGAAGTTATCAAACGACTTTCCGACCCTTCTGCGCGCCGCTCGTCAATCGGCGTGGTCACGTTCTCCACGCCCCAGCAGGTGTATATCGAAAAGATGCTTAACAAGGCGATTGCCGATAAGGGGCTGGAAGATTACGCCTACGATCGCGAGGAGCCGCTGTTCGTCAAGAACCTTGAAAACGTGCAGGGCGACGAAAGGGACGTAATATTATTCTCGGTCTGCTACGGTCCCGATACGCTGGGTAAGATATCCTTGAACTTCGGTCCTTTGAACCAGTTCGGCGGCTGGCGCCGCCTCAACGTCGCGGTGTCCAGAGCAAGGGAGGAGATGGTCGTATTCTCCTCTATGCGCTACTCCATGATAGACCTTTCGCGCACCACGTCAAGGGGCGTTGCCGGTCTTAAAGCCTTCCTGGAATTTTCCGAAAAGGGCAGAACGGGCATAGCCGCGCCCAGCGACGAAGTTATCATAAACAGGACGGGTATAGGCAAATACGTTGCCAAGGAGCTTTCCTCCTACGGCTACGATTGCCGTTGCGACGTGGGCGTTTCGGACTTCAAAATCGACGTCGGCGTACTCGACCCCAAGAACAAGCGCAACTTCATTCTGGCGGTACTGTGCGACGGCAACAAGAACTTCTCCATCAAGGATAAGTACGTAATGCAGGTCAATACTTTAAAGCGCAACAACTGGAACGTTATTCGTCTGTACTCCGTCAACTTCTTCAACAATCCCAAGAGGGAAATCAAGAAGATTAAGGACTATCTGGACAGACTTACTTCCAAGGAAAACAACATTTCCGGCAACTACAAGCGCGCGTATAAACTTGCCAAAACTACGGTAACGGCGGCGGACTCCAACGCTCTTCTGAGCGGCAGTATGGACGCCGAGCTTATCAAGACCATAAAGGCGGTTGTAACGGCGGAGGAGCCCATTTCCGAACAGTTCCTCGTCAAGCGCGTTCTGGCGCAGTACGGCATACAGAAATACGGCAGCAGACTTGAAAGCAAAGTGGTTTCGCTCATACCCGCGTGCTCGTTCAAGTCGGCAAGTTTACTCGGCGCAACGCACTACTACAAGACCGACAAGGCGATTGCGTTCGAAAGGTACCGCGTGGAGGAGGGTGCGCCCGTCCGCCAGATGGATACCGACTTCTCGCCGTACGACGTGATAGCGCTCGTAAAAGCCATACTTTTGGAGAACGTCAGCCTTTACAGGGACGAGCTTATCAACGCCGTAATTTCACAGATAAGACCTTTGAGAGTGACGGAAAAATACACGTCTTTTATCAGCTCGTGTATAGACGAAGGCACGAACAGCGGTATGTTTATCCGCAGCGTGTCGGACAGAATTTCGTTAGGCTAAATAAAAGCGCCGGACGGCTTCCGTTCGGCGCTTCGGCTTATTTTATGAAAATTTTGTGAAAAATTTTTTTGAACGCCATTTGACCGTTCGGGCTGTAAAAGAGCGGTAAACGGGGCATACTAAGGGGGCAATTGTCAAAACGCCGCAAAATAAGCGCGAAAGCGCGCGCTGTCGGAAATTGTCGAAAATACTTGCATTGAAAAACGTTTGATAGTATAATATATTAAACTGGCTTTATATAATAGATAAATGCGCCCGTGCGGTACGCGCGGACGCGGGTGGAATTTTGATAAAGATAATTGATTTGTACGATTTGTCACATACTATTGCGGGGGAATATCTCAAAGGCTTTTCATATCCTTGGGAAGTCTTAAAGGGGATAGGCGGACTGATAGTTTCTCTCGGCGAAAAACTGGGCGGAGATTACGTCGAAACCGTTCCGCACGTATGGGTTCATAAGAGCGCGAAAGTAGCTCCCACGGCGTATATCGGCGCGCCCGCAATTATCGGCGCGGATACCGAGGTAAGGCACTGCGCATTCATAAGGGGCAACGCCCTCGTCGGCAGTGGCTGCGTGGTCGGAAACTCCACCGAACTCAAAAACGTTATTCTTTTCGACGGCGTTCAGGTGCCGCACTACAACTACGTCGGCGACAGCATACTCGGCTACAAGGCGCATATGGGCGCGGGTTCTATA